>DAOWKX010000119.1 GCA_030639705.1 Candidatus Aminicenantota bacterium | reverse complement strand
TCATTACCTACAAGCAAAACAGTATATTCTTCCATTAAAAGTTAATACTCCTTTATAACTTCAACATTATAAATTGCTTCAAACCTGTTTTTTTAAAACTTCACTAAAATAAAACATTTTTATAATATTTATTTACTGGAAAACAATTTCCACTCTGGTATCGTCAAGTTGGGTTACTTTTAGCTCCTCCTTGAAATATTCTCCAACTCCTTTTATTAAACCAACAAAAAAAACAATTAACCCTCTATGGGAATTATAGGTCATAATCAGTGTCTTTTTATCTTTCCACTCATAATCAAATCGGGGAGGACGGGCCCCGGAAATATTCTGGGTAACGATTTCATGAATTTTATCCAATTTTATAAGAAAATCCCTTGAATTCTCAATTCCGGTATAAAATACTTTGTAAAAATTTGGAGCAAAATTATTGACCCAATAATTCCCGAAAACATCGGCTGCCTGTTCCAGAGTAATACCCAGTACTTCACAGGCTGAGTCGACAATTTTTAAAGCAGTGGGATCGTCAATATCTTGTGCTGAAAAAAAAATGTAATCTCTGGGAAATCCGGATATTTCCAGAGTCTTGCGCCATTCTTCATGACCGAAATTTTCCTTAATTAGCTTTTCAAGACATCGTATAATCACAGCTTTCACTTTTACACCTCCTCATACAAAAAAAATATCAATTGTCTGCTTAGATTTTTTTTGATATACCTCTATTCAGTCATGGCTTGTTCAAAACCATCAATTATTTTGGGCATTACAATATTCAGAAGAAGTCCCAATTGAACTTTTGCTCTATCAACCAGCATTCCCCACTGATACTCACCCAGCGCAATCACAACAACCATCTTACCCCCTGCCAGGTCCATGATATAATACCGTCCGAGCGCTGGAAATCCGGCGCCATCCAGGGCTTCGTTCATATAATTGGTGATCCGGTTAAAAAGAGCACAGGCTTGCGGATTGGAATTCCAGCCGATAATCGACTGCCCATCAGCGGTCCCGAAAATATCGGTGGCCAGCAGGCCTTCTCCCATATTTTCTTTCAGGACTTCAATGGCTTCATTAAGTTTTTTTACATTCATGATTTCCTCCCTATCATTTTCTTTAATATCTTTTTTATCTAAATTTAAAATTTTGTTCTCTTCATCGGCCTGCTTAATGGCCTTCATTAGTAAAACCATGAAGGGAACATCGATGGTCCTTTTTATTTCTTTTTTCTCTTTTGCCACTGAAAAGCGACCTTTCTTGGTTTTTAATAAAGCATAAACAGCTTCCTCTCCTTCGATATCGCCGAGTCCAGCGTGAATGATTTCACCTTTTTTAAAATGAAAACAGCCGCTCCTATTTTTCAGGTCAATTTTGACTGAGAGAGATTTCTTTTCCAGATTGATCATCTGGAGCAGGGAAGTCAAATCGACTGAATCCACTACCCCGGATACCCCCTCCTCTTCTCTGAAAAAATCCATTATTTTTTCTCTAAACCAGGAAAAATCAAAGGGCTTCAAAATAATATCCAGGACTCCCAGTTTCTTGATCTTATGTAAAATTTCTTCGGTGCCATAGGCAGTCATGGCGATGAAACCGCCTTGGTATTTATTTTTTCTTAAATATTCAAATAAATCCAATCCGCTCTTTTTGGGCATCCGGATATCGGAAATGATCAAATCATAATCATTCTTCTTAATCAATTTTATGGCCTGGTCAACGGAAAAACAGATATCCGTGGTAAAAAATTCCTGAAATTCAGACAATCCTTCTTTCAGTCCTTCCAGGAAAAACTGTTCATCATCAACCAGGAGTATTTTATTTGCCATTATTACCCTGTAATATCTTAATGCAATTTTAATACCAAAATAAAAAATTCCTATAACCTTTATATAGGTATTTTTTAAATTTCAGGAGAAGGTCAGGTAAGCCAGATCGGTTCAAATTGAACGGGTCATTTTAGATCAACTTCCGGTATTTGCTTAACAAATTTATTTCTGGTATAGTATTATTATGTCAGGCAGTAATCAATCCCGGTCGAGAAGTATCACCAATACAGAATTAGAAGATTTTTTAAAGGTTGATAATATAATCCTTCAAACCATATTTGATGAAATCAACATGGGCATTATTTTTATAGATTACAAAAAAAAGACCCTGCTGTTAGCCAATACATATTTCAAATCCATGGTAAAACCCCGGGAAACTATAATTCTGGAACCTATTATCAATTTTATCAATAAAAATATTGAGAACAAACACAGTTTCAACCTCAGTCAGGATTTGAAGATCAGAGTCAATGGAAAAATGTCTGAATTTGGTTTTACCACCTACCGGATCACCAATGAAATCATTGTGGTTCTATTAAGTGAAATCGCCTCAAAATCCATATATATTCAATCCCAGCAGGAAAACCAGTTTTATGATAAATTGTCCGAACTGGTGGCAGAAATCGCCCACGAAATCGGTAATCCCCTTTCCGGAATAAACATGAGCCTTCAGGTTCTGGGTCATAATATTTCGATCTGGCCACAGGAAAAGATTAAAAATTATATTGACAGAACCATCAGCGAGATAAATCGACTTTCCGTCTTCTTAAAACGAATCCGGGATATCTCCAATGAAAATAAACTGGAAATGAAGACCATTAATTTAAAATCCATTATCGACGATGTCTATAAGCAAAATGAAGAAATTCTGAAACAAAAAAGAATTGTGTTTAAAAATCAGGTCGAAAAAAATATCTTAATATTCATTGATAATGTGGCCTTCTTCCAGATCATTTTAAATCTGCTTAAAAATTCCTTGCATATTCTAAAACCTAAAAACGAAATTTTCATATATGTTGACAGTATCGACGATTATTACATCAAACTGGTATACCGGAATAATGGTAAACCCATTCCCGAGGATTTATTAGACAAAATTTTTTCTCCTTTTTATACCACAAAAGACCGGGGAGATGGAATTGGACTCTCCATATCACTAAAATTGATGACCCGAATGGGAGGAACCATAAAAGCGGTTCAACCGGAGGATGGAAAAGGGGCTAAATTTGTTATCTATATTCCCAATAAGACAAACAAATGAATAGCTATCCCAAGAAAGAGCTCATTCCCCTGCTGGTAGCAGAAGATGATAAGCTGTTATCTCTATCAATAAAAGATTTTTTAGAATCAAAGGGATATAAAGTCTATACAGCTGCAAGATGCGATAAGGCCATAAATTTACTGGATCACCATACCGTTAATGTTGCTCTGGTGGATAAAAAGTTACCCGATGGAGAGGGTACCTCAATTTCGGAACATATCATTAAAAACAATATCCGAACCAAAATGATTTTGATGACTGCCTATGGATCGGATGAAAGAATCAACGAATATATCCAGAAAGGAGCCTTTGATTTTCTTGAAAAGCCGATTGATCTGGAAAAATTACTGAAGCGAATCGAAAATGCCAACCGGTTGTATCAACTGGAATATTCACAGGAGGCTCTGGAATCATATCAAAAATCTGCATTTAAAATTATCGGCAACAGCCCGGCAATATTAAAAATAAAAAAAATGATCGACTTGATTGCCCAATCGGATAGCCCGGTTTTAATCGAGGGAGAGACCGGAACCGGAAAAGAACTGATTGCCAGAAATATCTTTTTAGAAAGTAACCGCAGCAACAAACAGTTTATCAGTGTTAATTGTGCATCTATCCCCGAAAATCTATTCGAATCGGAATTTTTTGGCTATGAAAAAGGGGCCTTTACCGGAGCTTATAAAGCAAAACCAGGATTTTTTGAAATGGCAAATTACGGTGCTCTCCATTTGGACGAAATCGGAGAAATGCCGGTTGAATTCCAGGCAAAACTCCTCAGGGTACTTGAAGAAGGATCCTATATTAAACTGGGAGGCACCAAGGAAATTCACGTGGATACCCGTATTATTGCCTCCACCAATAAAAATTTGAAAGAGGAAGTCAATAATAAGCGATTCAGAGAAGATCTCTATTTCCGGATTGCGGTGTTCAATATATTCCTGCCGCCAATAAGAGAAAGAAAAGAAGATATTCCCTTGATCGCCGAACACCTGTGGAACGAGCTTATTATTAAAATGGGGAAAAAAAAGCTAAGCCCGTTGTTTTCATTTGATAGCCTTAAAAATTATCACTGGAAAGGTAATGTGAGAGAATTGAGAAACCACCTTGAAAAAAAATTAATTTATTCCAGTTTTGGCGAAAAAATTCAACCCGCAGTCAATGACATATCGGTCAGTAAAACACCCAAAGAAAGTATCATTCCGATTGAAACCGTTGTTCGGGACTATGTGCTGGAGGTATTTAAGCGCTTCGACTGCAATAAAACCAAAACCGCCAATGCCCTGGGAATGAGCTTATCCACCCTGAAGCGAAAATTGAAGACCTGGGATATCAAAGTGGAAAAAAGCCTCAAAAGCTAGGGGTCTTTAGTTCAATTGAACCCTTACTTTTATCCCGGAGGATTTGTTTTATTTTTTCCATCCGGATCACCGGAATAAAAATTTCCATAAATATCCCGTCTGACCGATAATCCTGGTCTATCACTTCGAGAGAATACTGATGTATCAATTGTCTCATTTCACCGGTAAAATCATAGGGGAATAATACCACTGCTTTCGTTCGTACATACCGTAATACTTTCTTTGAAGATTCCAGCACTTTTCGGGCAGCAGTGGCATAGGCTTTTGCCAGGCCTCCGGTACCCAATTTTATTCCACCAAAATATCGAATCACCACCACCAGGATATTAAAATACTGTCTCCCCTTTATTCCATAGTAAATCGGTAACCCGGCAGTACCGCCTGGCTCTCCATCATCATCATAACGGAAAACATCCTCCTCATGTCCATGAAACCGAAAGGCTGTGCAGATATGGCTGGCATCATGATACCTTTTCCTTAAATCAGCTAAAATTTCATTTACCTCAGAAATATCAGAAACAGGATAAAGATAGGCAATAAACCGGGAACCCTTTATTTTTATCTCCTCTGGCCCGGCCAAATCTTCAATGGTAAAATATTTCAGCCCGGTGTGAGAACCCAAATTATTCCCGCCCCCAGTTCTTCAAAAAATTCTCATAGGGATCATGAAAAACCGCTTCAAAAGCATTATTAATATCTTCCCCCCGTCCTAATGCATCCAGTAATTCTTTTATTCGGTAGATTCCAAATTTTGAAACCAGAAAAGACACGGCTGAATAACTCTCCAGATACGCTATTGCCACCAACCTCGGATCTCCGGCAGGAAATCGCTTTTCCAGATACTTCAAAGGTATAACCTGTCCTATCACTTTTAGGTGGTCCGCAGAAAAAAATTCCGCCAATCCCTCATTGATCCACAGCGGGCATTGCGGAGTAAGGTCATGAATCAGTGCATGGGTATACTCGTGAAAAAGGATTCTTCGGAGTAATTTTTCTCTTCCCTTTGCACCTTTAATGGGAATCCTGATTTTACCGTCATAAAGACCTCCTGCCCATGAAGGCGCCCGGGTGATATCAAAAAAACCTTTTTCATTGTACAGAATAACAGTAACAGGGTGAAGGGGATAATGATTCATTTTCTTACCGATATCACGGTAAGCATCTTTTAATATTTCCATCACTGTGAACCTGATTTCACTGTGCTCGTATTGACTGAAAATGATCTTGAATCCAGGTGTTTTGCGATCCGCATATCCTTTCATGGCATTTACTTCACGAATGAGTCGGTAATGAAAAGCCTGAAGTTCCTGCTCCTTTTTTATATCCAATGCCTCTTCCGTAAATCTCAGGCTATCTGCAAACCGATCCAGCTTATAACAGGTCAGTGCCAAAAACTTTTTGGCCTCAAAATCATTGGGATTCACTAACAACACATCCTGTAAACAGGCATAAGCATTCTTATATTCTTCGAGAAAGTAATAACACTGCCCCGCATGGACAGCATAACGATTATCCGTTTTCATCAATGCCTGAAAACCAACCAGGGCTTTTTTATATTGTTTTTGATTGAAGTAATGACGGGTCAGAAAATCCAGATTGTCCAAATCACGGAATTTTGTTTGTTCTCTCTCGACTTCAGAGACCGGTTTTACAGAAAGAGATTCTCCGGGGGATATCACTGGCTCCGCCTTTTTTTCTTCAGATGTAACTGGTTGGTTTGCTTCCGGTTTCATTTTTTTTCCCTGGAAATCCGAAAACCGGTGGGATGATTGTTTACTATTGTCTGGTTTTATTAGCTTAGACTCGGGGATATTAGTTTTTACCGTGAATACCAGTAAAAAAATGACAATGGCTATAAAAACCAGTCCTAACAGGAGTGGAATCAGGCGGTTCTTTCTTTTCTTATATATTTTTTTTCCGTATCCAGGTGACATGGTTTATCTTCATATTATACAATGTCCGTAAATAAAACAAAAATAACGCCCTGAAGATAATCTTTTATTGGACAATTGGCTACCCGGAACAAACAGAAAATAACAACTTCCTATAAAACACTGGATATGATATAAATAAAAGAAAATTCTACCAGGAGGATCAATGAATATCAAGGAATTCCGTAAACATGCCCATGAAGCAGCAGACTGGATGGCTGATTACCTGGATCACATAGAACAATACCCGGTCAAATCCGAAGTGACTCCCGGGGATATTATCAAGAAACTCCCCGAGACCCCGCCGCAAAAGGGAGAATCCATGAAATCAATCATGGAAGATTTTAAACATATTATTCTACCGGGAATGACCCACTGGCAACATCCTGGATTTTTTGCCTATTTCAATGCCAACAACAGTTATCCCTCTATCCTGGCCGAGATGTTAACCGCAACCATGGGGGCTCAATGCATGAGCTGGGTGACCTCTCCCGCCGCCACTGAGCTTGAAGAAAGGGTGATGCAGTGGACGGCAAAAATGATCGGTCTCCCAACGACATTTTCCGGTGTTATTCAGGATACAGCCTCCAGCGCAACCCTGTGTTCCCTGCTTACTGCCAGAGAAAAACAGTCCGATTATCGAATCAATGATCAGGGACTCTATGGCATGAAAAAATTCACTGTCTATTGTTCGCAAGAAGCTCATTCGTCCATTGAAAAAGATGTAAAAATTGCCGGTTTGGGTAAAGACAACCTCAGAAAAATAGAGGTGGATAAAGATTTCGCCATGATTCCCCGGGCACTTGAAGAAAAAATCCAGAGTGACTTAAAAAACAACCGGGTGCCACTGGCTGTTGTAGCCGCAGTGGGCACAACCGGCTCGACAGCAATAGACCCGCTGAAAGACATTACTGAAATATGCCTGAGACATAACCTATGGCTTCATGTGGATGCAGCATACGCCGGAACAGCATTGCTGCTACCTGAAACCAGATGGATGATCAGGGGAATCGAAATGGCTGACAGTTTTGTATTTAATCCCCATAAATGGATGTTTACCAATTTCGACTGCTCGGCTTATTATGTAAAAAACAAAGAAGCACTCATCAGAACCTTTGAGATTTTACCCGAGTATTTAAAAACCAAGGAAGGCCAGCAGGTGAACAATTATCGAGATTGGGGAATTCAATTAGGGAGGCGATTCAGGGCACTGAAATTATGGTTTGTGATTCGGAATTTTGGGGTTAAAGGACTTCAGCAAAAAATCAGAGATCATATTCAATGGGCCCAGGAACTGAAAAAGGAGATCGAGGACGCCGATGATTTTGAAATGTTAGCCCCCACCCCACTGGCTACTCTGTGCTTCAGGTATAAACCTAAGGGAATAGACGATACCACTACTTTAAATAAGCTGAATGCAGACCTTCTGGACAGATTAAACCAATCGAACCAGATTTATATCACCCACACCAAGCTTGACGGAAAATACAGCTTGCGTTTGGTAATCGGGCAGACCAATCTGACCCGAAAACATGTGTCCGATGCCTGGAAACTCATCTGTAAAACCTCAAAAAAGTATGGAGATTAGAGCCACCCGGCCGGATCAAAAAAAAGCCTATTTTTTTGCTCTGCTGAGTATATTGTGCTGGTCCACGGTTGCATCGGCTTTTAAAATAAGCTTACGGACCCTGACCTATATTGAGCTTTTAATTATATCCGCCTTTGTCTCCACTATAGTGCTCTTCATAATCATTATGGCTCAAAAGAAAGCAGCCAGCCTGAAAGCCCTGAAGCGCGACGATATCCTGCTGTCACTGTTCATGGGATTTTTAAACCCCTTTTTATATTATCTCTGTGTGTTTAAATCCTACTCGCTCCTTCCGGCCCAGCAGGCACAGCCTTTAAACCTGATCTGGGGAATCGTCATTGTTATTTTTTCCATCCCCATTCTCAAACAAAAAGTTAAAATCCATACTTTTATTGCCATTTTAATCAGCTTCATGGGCGTTATCATTATCTCAACAGAAGGCCACCTGACTTTCTTGAAGATCAAAAGCCCTCTGGGAGTGGCACTGGCACTTGGCAGCTCAATTTTCTGGTCTGTGTACTGGCTGATCAATACCAAAGATAAACAAGACCCTATCATTCGTCTGTTTCTGAATTTCTGTTTCGGGACTTTTTTTATTATTCTTTTTTTTATACTCTTTCATCCCTTTAGAATGCCACCTATCAGGGGAATGATCGGTGCCACTTATGTCGGATTATTTGAGATGGGACTCACCTTTTATTTCTGGTTGAAAGCCCTGAAATTATCACAAACAACCGCAAAAGTGAGTATTCTCATCTATATCATGCCTTTTATATCGCTGATTTTTATCAACCTGTTCGTGGGTGAAAAAATTCTATTTTCCTCTATTGCCGGTTTGGTCCTGATTGTGGGCGGAATCATGCTGGAACAATATGATAACCTGAAGGTCATATTGAAAAAAAATCCGAAAAAACGCTTACCCCCCGGAGAATAAAATTTTCACTTAAAAAGCTTGAACTTGAGAATGATATGTTTTTTCTATATAATAAAAAATATATTGATCAGAACAAGAAGTTTAGAATAGATTGAAAAATTAATAAACAAGGAGTAAACATGAAAGTGTTAGTCATCGGTTCCGGTGGAAGAGAACATGCCCTGGTCTGGAAAATTTCCCATTCAAAAAAAGTAAAAGAAATTTTTGCCTTACCGGGAAATTCAGGTATGAATGAACTGGCAAAAACCATTGATATTAAGGCATCCAATATCATTGAAATAGCAGATTTTGCCCAGGAAAAGAAAATAAATCTAACCGTAGTTGGCCCCGAACTCCCCCTTTCACTGGGAATTGTTGATGAATTCAACAGAAGAAACCTGAAAATATTTGGACCTACTCAGAAAGCAGCCATGATCGAGAGTTCGAAAATATTTGCCAAAGAATTCATGAAAAAAAATAAAATCCCCACCTCTGATTTTCAAACCTTTAATTATCCAAACGATGCCAAAGAGTTTTTAAAAAATACCCAATTTCCGGTAGTAATAAAAGCCGATGGCCTGGCAGGCGGAAAAGGTGTATTTATCTGCAATAGCATTGAACCGGCAGAAGCCAGCATCAATTCAATCATGATAGAGAAAAAATTTGGTAAATCAGGTGAACAAATCATTATCGAAGAATATTTAAGCGGCCAGGAGATGTCTTTTATGATTATCTCAGACGGGAAGAGAGCCATACCCCTGGTATCTTCAATGGATTACAAAAAAATATTTGACGGCGACAAAGGGCCCAACACAGGTGGAATGGGAGCTATTTCACCTTCCCCTCTGAGTGACAAAAATCTATACACCACTATTATGAAAACAATTATCATCCCGACCATTGAGGGCATGCGCCTCGAAGGAAAAGAATTCCGTGGCGTTTTATATGCCGGCCTGATGATCACATCCGAAGGCCCCCGGGTTTTAGAGTATAACGTGAGGCTCGGTGACCCGGAAACCCAGACCATATTGCTGAGGCTTAAAAGCGATCTCGTTGAACTGATGGAAGGTTCAACGGACGGGAGTTTATTTGATATTCCTGTGAGATGGGATGATAAGGTGTCCGGATGTGTGGTGGTGACTTCAAAGGGATATCCCTCCAAATTTGAAACGGATAAAAAGATTGATGGCCTGGAAAGAGCTAAATCGCTGGGAGTGGAGATATTTCATGCGGGAACAATTTTAAAAGATAGGAGCTATCATACATCTGGAGGCAGGGTGTTGAATGTTTGTGCCCTGAGCAATAATTTAAAAGATGCCATGAAAAAAATATATGACGCGATTTCTTTCATTGGCTATGATAATATCTACTATAGAACAGATATCGGGAAGGTAAAAAAATGAATCAAAAAATCGGAATCATACTGGGTAGTGATTCAGACTATCCGTTTATGGAAAAAGGTATCGCAATTTTGGAAAAATTTAATATTCCTTTTGAAATCGAAGTGAGTTCTGCTCACCGGACACCTGAAAGAACGTCGGAAATCATTAAAGAATTCGAATCCACAGGGATAAAGATAATCATTGCCGCTGCCGGAGGCGCTGCACATCTTCCCGGAGTGATTGCCGCCCAAACCCTGCTACCGGTACTGGGTGTGCCCGTTGATTCCAAATTATCCGGAGTCGATTCCCTCTACTCTATCATCCAAATGCCCGGGGGAATTCCGGTTGCTACTTTTGGTATCGGAAATTCAGGGGGCATGAATGCAGTCCTTTTTGCCATGGAAATTTTATCACTGACCGAACAAACCATAAAAGAAAAACTGATACAATTCAGGGAAGAACAGAAACGCCAGGTCATAGAAAAAAGCAACCGACTGAAGAAAAGAATTAAAACTGAATGAAGTTTTATGTCAATTATTTTGGCTGCAGGACAAATCAGGCCGAAATTCAGGAATGGATTATTGAGCTGGAAAATTCCGGTTATAAACTGGTCTCTTCCGTCAATGATGCTGATTTCGGTATTATAAACACCTGCAGTGTCACTGAAAAAGCAGAAAGGGATGTTTTAAAATTTATCAACAAGGTATACAAAAACACTTATAAAAAATGGATCATTACCGGTTGTACTGTTTCAAAGGAGTCACCAAAATTAAATAATAGATATAAAAATTATATATTCATTAACAACAAACAAAAAAAGGATTTGACCCAAACCGTCAAAGAATTGTTCCCGGCAAAAAGTAAAAACCTGATATTCCACTCAGCTTTCAGGTCCAGGATATTTTTGAAAGTTCAGGATGGCTGTAATCACAGATGTTCATTTTGCATCGTCCCCTACCTGAGAGGAAAATCCACCAGTATTCCACTGACAAATATCTTAAAAAAGGTTGAATATTTTACCTCCCTGGGATATCGTGAAATAGTTTTAACCGGAATCAATCTTTCAGCCTACGGATACGATTTATTCCCCAGAGACAATCTTCTTAACCTGATACAAAAAGTGAGTCAGGTAAAAGACATCGATTTTCTCCGTCTCAGTTCCCTGGATCCCAGATATATAAAATACAGCTTTATTAAAGAACTCAGTTACATTGAAAATCTGGCTCAGAGTTTTCACCTTTCATTACAGAGCGGCAGCAATACAATTTTAAGAAAAATGAACCGGGGATTAAAAACCATTGAATTTAAAAACATCTTAGGTCAGTTCCACAAATTCTTCCCGGATGCCAATTTTGGAACTGACATCATAGTGGGTTTCCCGGGAGAATCTGAAAAACACTTTCAGGAAAGCGTGGAATTAATCAGTCAAACTCCCTTGAATTATCTTCATATTTTTCCTTTTTCACCCAGAGAGGGCACCCGGGCATATTCCCTGGATTCGATTCCCATGAATGTTCTTAAAAAGCGGATGCAAATTTTAAAAGAAATCAATATTGATTTGCGAATTCGCTACCGGGAAAAGTTTTTAGACAGAATACTGGATGGCATACTCATCCAAGAAAACAAAAACCACTCGCTGGTCATCACCGGCAACTTCCTGGCGGTTCGAATCCCCCCCCTGAAAGGATATAAAAAGAGAAAAGTTAAAATAAGAATTAACAAAATGATTAATGAAAATTTATCCGAAGGCGAGGTTATCGGTAAATGAATCCGGTTTCTATAGGACAGCATTTCCTGACCAATCAAAATATCGCCAGAAAAATGATTGATCTCCTTTTCCCAATCGAAGGACCGATTCTTGAGATCGGCCCCGGTAAGGGTGTACTATCCAATCTCCTGATAAAATGTGGTAAAGAACAGGAAATCATACTGGTTGAAATGGATAAAGATTTATTCCGGATCTTAAAAAAAAAATTCCGGAAAAACTGTACACTGATCAATGCCAATATACTGGATATTCAACTGGAACACCTGTCGTTGAAAGAAAATATCATTTGTGTCGGAAATATTCCCTATTATATTTCAAAGGACCTGATCGACTGGACCATAAAAGAAAGCAAAAAAATCCAAAAAGGGATTTACATGATGCAGAAGGAATTTGTTGATAAAATCATTCCGTTAAAAAATTCCAAAAAAAAAAATCCCCAGGCTCTGATGTTCGAATATATCTTTCTTTCTCAAAAAAAGTTTGACATCCAACCGGGATCTTTTTCTCCACCTCCCGGGGTAATATCCACGGTTTTTATATTTCAAAAAAGACCGGATCGACTCATTTTATCAGGCCAGCCAGAGTTTTATCAATTCTTAAAAATATGTTTCAGTTCCAGACGAAAAACCTTAATGAATACTCTCTCGAAGATTTATAAAAAAGAAAAGCTGATATCCATTTTTAAAAACAAAAAAATAAGCACAGATATCCGAGCCGAGCAGCTTGAGTTATCGGATTTTATTGACATCCATTCACAACTGAAGGATTAAAAAAGTCCGGAAATATGATGTCCGGTTGCATCTATATCAATTTTCTCCGCAGACGGAACCCGGGGCAGTCCGGGCATCAGCATGATATCACCGGAAATGGGAATCACATAACCGGCCCCGGTGGCTATATTTATCTCATTGATATTCAACCGCCAACCCGTGGGGACATTTAATTTCTTCTGGTTGTCGGATAAGGATAGAGGCGTTTTGGCAATACAGATGGGAAACTCATTTAAACCCAGCTTGTCAATCAATTTCAGTTTCTTCTTGGCATCCCATGAATAAATCACACCGTCAGCTCCATAAACAACGGTGGCAACCTTTTCAATCTTTTCTTGAATCGGATCGTCCAGAGGATAAACCCAGTTATACTTACCATCTGATTTGTCTGCCACCTTAACCACAGTTTCAGCCAATGGCCGGGCACCTTTCCCTCCTTTAGTAAAAGCCTCACTCAATTCCACCATAACCCCCCGATGACGACAAAATTCATGAATAATCTTTAAATCACCCTCATCATCTTCGGGAAACACATTGACCGCCACAACAGGAGAAAAGCCGAAGAATTTCACATTCTCAATATGCTTTCCCAGATTGGCCAGGCCCTCTTTCAGGGCTGACATATCATTGCCTCCACCCTGGTGCTTGAGGGCTCTCACCGTAGCCACAATGACCACGGCATGTATCTTATAATCTGCAAACCGGGCCACGAGGTCTATAAATTTTTCAAATCCCAGGTCTGATCCGAAACCACATTCGGTAACCACATAGTCACTTAACTTCAAAGCCAGCCGGGTGGCCACAATGCTATTGGTCCCAAAGGAAATATTGGCAAAAGGTCCACCATGAATCAAAGCAGGCGTATTCTCTATGGTTTGTACCAGATTGGGTTTTATGGCTTCTCTCAATACCGTTGCCATGGCACCGCATATTTTAAAATCTCTCACATAGACAGCCTCATCTTTTCGGGTAAACCCGACCAGAATACTTCCCATTCTTTTTTTCAACTCCTCAATATTTTGGGACAAGGTCAATATGGCCATCACTTCAGAAGCTGCTGAAATGATAAATCCATCCTCTCTGGGATATCCCTGTTTTTTCCCTCCCAGACCCACAACCATGTTTCTGAGATTCCTATCATTCATGTCCATGGCCCGTCGCCACATTATTTTACGGGTATCAATTTTCAAACTATTGGTAAAGTGAATATGATTGTCAATGACAGCAGATAAAAGGTTGTTGGCCGTGGTTATCGCATGAATATCTCCGGTAAAATGAAGGTTTATGTCTTCCATGGGTAAAACCTGAGAAAACCCACCGCCGGCTGCACCGCCTTTTAGACCGAAAACCGGTCCCAGTGAGGGCTCCCGTATGGCTACAATCGATGACCGTCCTAATTGATTGATTCCCATTGATACTCCGATTGAGGTGGTGGTTTTTCCTTCGCCGAGCTTGGTAGGCGTTACGGCCGTCACCACTATCAGTTTTCCCTCTTTTTTCTTCTTTAAGCGCTCAAGTAACTGCAGGGAAAGCTTTCCTTTAAACTGGCCAAAGGGCCAGAATTCATTATCCAGTATACCCAACTTTTTCCTCATTTCATCAATATTTAGCATGGTTGCTTCTCTGGCAATTTCAATATCTGTCTTCATCAAACTGTCCTCCATTGTTACGGTATTTTTAATGGTGATTATAATACCGGTATCTTAAAAAAAATTTAACAGTTCAGAGATTTAATGTCAACAAAAATGAAATTCAGATTGTAGGGAACAGGCATGCCTGTTCCCTACTCTCCCATTTTCTTTATTACAGAAGTCTTCGTTTGACTTTATCCCGGAGCCTGGTACCATGCAATGAACCGGGTAAGACGATCTGAAAAGATATTCTCAGATAAATCAGATTATCAAATTTTTATTGATTTGCTGACAAATTAGGGACGGATTGTTAATTTATTAATTTTTTAAATGCTGAAATTAGGGAAAAGGGAAAAAATGACCCCTAAAGGAATCGAACCTTTAACCTATGGATTAAGAGTTCTTTTTTATTAAATATTTCTTTATTCTTTAGCCCTGACCCCGAAAAATTATTTTTTCTTCCTTCTCCTATATCTATGTTTTTATTTTTTTTCGATAATTTATTTATTACGGAATCAACTAAAATTACATTGAATGATATAACTGAATTGAAAAATATATTATCTATTAAAGAGAAATTTGATAAAGACAAAGATGAATATGATTTTATCAATAATGCTTTGTTCGATTTTATGATGTTAAAAACCATTTCTAAAAAATCCCCTTTTAGATTAGTAGCAATTTTTTCAATTCTAGAAATGCTTTTAACTCATCAACCAAAAAATATAGATGAAGATTCATTATCTAGACAATTAAGAACAAAATTAAATTTGTTAAACAATAGATTTGAACACAAGATTGATATGTCAAAATATTTTAATAATCAAATTAATATAGAAAAAATTATTAATAAAATCTATAAATATAGAAGTAAAATTGTGCATGGAAGTAAGCAGAGCTATAAAAAAATCCAATATTTTAATTTGGCAGAAGATAAATTTGAAGGTGAATTACAGATACTTGTTAATAGAGAAAATGTTTATCAATTTACATACAATTTATTAAAAAAAGTAATAATTC
>DAOWKX010000027.1 GCA_030639705.1 Candidatus Aminicenantota bacterium | reverse complement strand
TCTTATAAAAAATACTATAGGTTTATTTTTCAATTAATTTTTTTATTTTTTGTTCAAATTTATTAAAGTTGTTTGCACCGAGCTTAAAATCCACGATGTTGCCTTCGGGATTAATTACAAATAAGGTTGGAAACCCTAAAACACCGAAATCATTAAAAAACTTTTTGTCTTTTACCACAGCCACAGGGATGGATATTTCATGGCGTTTTAAGAATTTTTTTATGAGCTTGAGTTCCTGTTCCCGGGATACCCGCAGTTTATGGTGGCGGTCATCACTGTAGTGTCCTGAACTTCGGGTAATACCAATTATTATGAGTCCCCTATTTTTATATTGATTAAAAAAATCCAGGAGTCTGGGGAAAAGTTCCCGGCAGGGGACACAACCCGGTGACCAGAAATCAATCACGATGATTTTGCCGTCCATTTCCTTTGATGAAATGGGTTCTGTGTTCAGCCAATTATTTATTTGGAGCTGGGGTGCGACAGAGTTGAGTCGCTCTAAGGGTTTTAAATAACACAATATGGTCCGTTTTGAGGCTGGGCCAATGGGTTGTTTTAATGCCTTTTCCAGGATTTCTTTTGCATTGTTTATGTCCCCCTTCTCTTTTTCAATATTGGCAAGATTGGTATAGATGTTGCCAACATGGGATTTTAAATATTTTTTATCAGCTGCTGCTTTTAAGTATTTTTCTGAATACAATCGTCGATCTTCTATATTTTTTACATTATGTGCCAGTTGATAGATTACCTTAAAGAAATTTTCATCCTTATTGACATGATTTTCTATTTGATTAAACAGTGATAAAGACGCCTCATAATCTTTTTTTTCCAGAAGCACTCGCAATTTTTCAAACTTTGCTCGGTGAGATAGTGGTGATTGTTTTTGAATGAGATTTTCGAATGTTGTTAAAGACTGAGCGAAATTTTTCAGCTCAAAATATATTTTTCCTTGAAGTAAAAGCCTATCATCGCTGGTAGGAAGTTTTTTTATTTTTTTTAAAAGCTGCTTTAATTCTATATTTTTGTTGTTTAAAGTATTTATATATGTCCTGCGAGATCTTACAGTTTTTAATTTGCTGTCGAATTTTTTTATGATATTTTGGTATTCAGAGAATAAAGTAGTAGATTTTTTTTCTTTAGAACAGTTACAAAAAATGACAAGAATTAAAATTGATAAAGAATATAAAAAAACCTTTTTTACCAAACTGGACTCCTTATTCATATTCACGATTGTATATTATACCATTTAAAAATTGAAATCACCTTCCTCTTTAGAAATTAGTTGCCAGCAGTTCATGGTTCGTTCGCCCGTTCGACTTGTCGGGCGATGCGAGAAAATAAATTCCGGATTATAGTTTTAAAAATGAAACCATTTATTTATAATTAGTATCAGAAAAAATGAATAAAGATAATAGATGAATTTTTAATCTATAGAAAAAATATGAGAAAAGGGAAAATAATTTATTTTTGTCCGACTAAAAGATTTTAAAGGAGGCAACAATGAAAAGAAAAAGAGTTTTTTTGTTTTTATTTTTAGCCATGGTGGTTTTGATGGGATTTATTTTTGCCCGAGGCGGATATGAAAAGCCGGTGATAGAAATAGCAATCCTTCTGGATACCAGCGGAAGCATGGAGGGCCTGATCGAACAGGCGAAAACCCAGTTATGGAAAATTGTAAACCAAATGGCTCTGGCCAAAAAAAATGGAAAAATTCCCCGGCTCAAGGTAGGCTTATATGAATATGGAAAGAGTACAATCCCGGCTAGCGAGGGGCATCTGAGAATGATTGTACCCCTGAGTGATGATTTGGACCGTATATCTGAAGAATTGTTCAAACTCAGAACCAACGGTGGAAATGAGTATTGCGGAAAAGTAATTCAGGCAGCCAATGATGGATTACAATGGAGCAAGAACCATAATGATTACAAGGTCATTTTTATCGCCGGTAATGAGCCGTTCACCCAGGGTGATGTGGATTACAAGGATGCGTGCAAAACCGCTATATCAAAGGGAATTATCGTCAATACCATCTTTTGCGGACAGTATAAGCAGGGTATTCGAACCTTCTGGAAACATGGAGCAGATCTGGCAGATGGAAAATACATGAACATTGATCAAAATCAGAAGATTGTCCATATCGCAGCACCTCAGGATCATAAGATTATAGAACTGGGCAAAGAATTAAACAAGACCTATATTGCCTACGGCAAGGCCGGGAGTAAAAAAAAAGAGCGGCAGGAACGGCAGGACAGCAATGCCCTTTCGATGAGCGAGGAGGTAATGGTTCAGCGTTCGGTTGCCAAGTCATCCTCCCAGTATTCAAACACCTCCTGGGATGTGGTGGATGCGGTTAAGAAAGGAAAATTGAAAGTCGGGGAAATGAAAGAAGAGGATTTGCCAGAAGAGATGAAAAAAATGGATAAAAAAGAGAGAAAGAAATATGTTGAAGAAATGCAAAAGAAGAGGGAAACGATCCAGAAGAAAATCAACAAATTAAACAATGAGAGAGGAAAATATGTCCGGGAAAAACAAAAACAATTATCCGGAGAACAAACCCTGGATGAGGTATTGGTAAAAGCCATCAAAGAACAGGCTGCAAAGAAAGAATATAAATTTGAGAAAAAATAGAATTTTTGATCTGCAGGGGACTCATAGGTGTCCCCTGCAGACCCAATAGTGATTGGAGGACAACATGTTTGAAAAAATTAATATTAAAATAATATTGTTTTTGGCATTGGTAATGGGCTTTAGCCTTTCTGTTTTCAGTGACGGTTTTATTGTGATCCCCAGGCCTCACCATCCCCGGCCAGCTCATCCTTTCTCGGCTTTTCCCCTGGAGGTTGAATACCACAACGTTCAGGTAAAGATCAAAGATCAGATAGCCACCACCTTTATTGATCAGGTGTTTTACAACCCAACCAGCAGGCGATTGGAGGGATATTACCTGTTTCCCGTTCCCAAAAATGCAGTGATCAAAAAATTCACCATGTTTGTAAATGGAGAAGAAATGACAGCTGAACTTTTAGATGCTAAAAAAGCCAGGCGGATTTACCAGGATATTGTCAGACAACAGCGGGATCCGGCTCTGCTGGAATACAGTGATACAGGTGTCTTTAAGGTCAGAATATTTCCCATTGAGCCTTATTCCAAGAAGCGCATAAAAATTTCATACCATGAATTCCTGAGCAAGGATAATAATACCGTTGAATATCTGTATCCCTTAAATACAGAAAAATTCTCTGCCAAGCCGTTAAGAAATGTCAGCGTCAATATTGAGCTAATATCAAAAGAAGAACTCAAAAATATTTATTGCCCCACGCATCAAACCGAAATCATTCGCAAAGGCAAGAAACGGGCATTGATTGGATATGAGGAAAAAAACATCAAACCGGATATTGATTTTAAACTGTATTTTACCACCGGTGATTCAAAAGTTGGATTTTCACTGCTTTCCTATAAAAAAAGAGGAGAAGATGGATATTTTCTCCTAAGCCTGAATCCCAGTATGAATGTGGATAATAAAGAAATTGTGAATAAAGATGTGGCCTTTGTTCTGGATGTTTCCGGGAGTATGGCAGGTGAAAAGTTGGAGCAGGCAAAAAGAGCATTGCTATTCTGTGTTGAAAATTTGAATAAAGGAGATCGGTTTGAGATTGTACGGTTTTCAACTGAAGCCGAGACCCTGTTCGGGAATCTGACTCCCTCAGACAAAAAAAATCGGTTGAAGGCCAGAAAGTTTATAAAAGAATTGAGAGCTATCGGAGGGACCAATATCGACGAAGCCCTGGGGATTGCTTTAAAACAGGAGACCAGAAGAGGGAGACCCTATATCATTATTTTCCTTACCGATGGAAAACCCACCATCGGAGAAACCAGCGAAACGGCATTAATCCGAAAATTGAAGAAGAAAAATCTTACCGGCACCAGAGTGTTTACCTTTGGTATCGGCAATGAGATCAACACCCATTTACTGGATAAAATTACCGAAGTGACCCGGGCCTACCGGTCCTATGTTTCACCACAGGAGGATATCGAGGTCAAGGTATCCAACTTTTTTACCAAAGTACAGTCTCCGGTTTTAACCGATATTAAACTGAAGTTCGGCAAAAACATAAAGGCTTTAAAAATGTATCCGGTTGAGTTACCAGATCTTTTTAAAGGATCCACCCTGTCTGTCTTTGGCCGGTATCAGGGTAGCGGAGAAACCAGAATTGTACTTGAAGGGAAATTAGGTGATGATATAAAACATTTGGTTTTCAATGTGTCTCCGGGATTCAAGTCTATCTCATCATTGGATAGAGAGAAAAATGATTTTATCCCTCTGCTTTGGGCAGCCAGGCGAATTGGGTATCTGCTGGATCAGGTCAGATTGCATGGAAAAAGCAATGAATTGATCCAAGAAATCACAGAACTGGCAAGGACCTACGGGATCCTAACTCCCTATACCAGTTATTTGATTGTGGAGGATGAAAAATCCCGGGTGAGTCGAAGGGAAATTCGACCGGTTGATCAGGTATTAGCGCCTGCAGCCGGAGACAATGAATTTGAGAAAAGAAGCAAAGAAGAGTTTAATAGTATCCATAAGAAATCTGGATCCAGAAGTGTGCGGGTGAGTGAAGAATTGCAGCAACTGAACCGGGCTGCCAATTTTGCCCAGACCCGGCAGGGGCAATCCCGCCTGGGTTTTATTGATAAAGATGGAAAGGCCAGGAATGTATACCAGCAGGTAAAGAATATTCAGGGTCGGGCCATGTATCAGAATGACCGTTACTGGGTGGATTCCCTCATTCAGGGTCGGACATTCAAAAAAACCATCCGGATTCAATTCGGAAGCCACGAATATTTCGAGCTCCTTAGCAACAAACCGGAAACAGCTCAATTCCTGGCCCTGGGCCAGAACGTCCGTTTTGTCTTAAAAGACAGCCTCTTCGAAATTTATGAATAAAAAACAATAAACGGAGCCAGGTCCTGCAATTCAACATTGTTACAATGCAGGACCTGATCCCATATTCTAAAACAGAATATTTCCCTTGACTTTTCTCATGTTGTTGAGTAAAATTACTCAATATCTTGAGTAAATTGATGTAGAGTTAAAAATGTTTAAAAGACCTTATTATAGAATCCTTTCTAAAAGATTAAAAGAAAAGAGGAGATTTATCCAAATATTAGCAGGTTCGAGACAGGTTGGGAAAACTACCCTGATCCAGCAAATTCTAAAGGAAATTGGAATTCCATCCCATTATGCTTCAGCTGATGCAATGAGATCGGATAATACAGTGTGGATTGAACAGCAGTGGGAAGTGACACGCTTCAAATTAAAGCAGAGCATGAGTAAACATGGTTTTATTCTGGTTATCGATGAGATCCAAAAGATTCCTTCCTGGACTGAAATGGTTAAAAAATTGTGGGACCAAGACACAAAAAGTAAAATACCTATAAAAGTAGTCCTTTTAGGTTCCTCACCTTTGCTTATAAAAGATGGATTAAAAGAGAGTCTTGCTGGCAGGTTTGAGGTTATTTATCTTCCCCACTGGTCTTTTTCGGAAATGAAGAATGCTTTTAATTTTAATATTGAACAATATGTTTTTTTTGGAGGTTATCCAGGTGCTGCCCCTTTAATCAGGGATGAAGCCCGCTGGAAAAATTATATAAATGACTCTCTAATCGAAACAACTATTTCCAGAGATATTTTAATGTTATCAAGGGTGGACAAACCTGCACTTTTAAGGAGAGTATTTGAACTGGGTTGCAGTTATTCCGGACAAATATTATCTCTAAATAAAATCCTTGGTCAATTGCAGGCAGCAGGTAATACACCTACAATTTCCCATTAT
>DAOWKX010000184.1 GCA_030639705.1 Candidatus Aminicenantota bacterium | reverse complement strand
GCTTCCCTTTGAACGGCTTGCGAATCCCATTTCTCGCCAATATCGAAAATGGGATGAGACGCTCCCAAAAACGAGAAACGTTTTTGGGTAAAGTGAAAAGGGATAGCGACTACAGCCTGCTAAAGATTTGATGGTGAATTAAGGATGGCTATTAGACCTTTGTTACTTGAGAAATTTCTGTTATAATGTCTTCAGGCGCCTGTAGCTCAGGGGATAGAGTGTCGGTCTCCGGAACCGAAGGCCGCTGGTTCGAATCCAGCCAGGCGCGTTTTTGAATCTTCCTGAATTTGTTTCAGCTGTATCGGACGTGATAAGGTTGTTTTGCTGTTTCCAATAATATCAATAAGGGTTATGTTGATTAAAAAATTTCCCTTAAATCTGCCGGGTAGGGAAAATGAGATTCCCAGTTTCGGTTTTACTGCTCGCATTGTTTTTGTGTTATTGAAAATACTTTCTTTTTCAAGGTTCAAGAGATGTACAATTATTTTCAATAAACCAAACTGATCTTTTTTATTTTGGCTGTAGTTTAGTTTAAATGACTCGACATTAAACTGAATTC
Organism: Candidatus Aminicenantota bacterium; assembly: GCA_030639705.1. GTDB lineage: Bacteria > Acidobacteriota > Aminicenantia > UBA2199 > UBA2199 > CAZOWT01. Next base: position 1,503 of record DAOWKX010000184.1, on the reverse strand, counting down.
GATGTTGAAATATTTTAAAATCTTTTATGGAAATTTTTTGGAGTGATTGGTATCGAATGAGGTTTTCGATTTCGTCTTTATCTATCTCTTTGGGGTAGGAAATCTGGGTGCCTTGATTGGGTTTTAATATCATTCTGAGGCTCTTCGGTTCGATTTTTCCATTAAAATAGTAAACCAAATCAAAATAATGATCTTTATGGTTTTTTATTTTTTCCATATCCGGAATAGTCTCCTTGGAATTAATTGAAATACCACCACTCAGGCGGCTGAGTGTATTGAAAAATTTTTTAATATCAATCAATATCAGATTTGATGCATTTGAAGATGTGTCGTTCATCCAGCTGGAAAAAAATACATTAAAATTGATATTTCCTTTTAGTAAGGTATCTACAATCTTTTTTGCAGGAAATTTTTTCACCATTAATAAAGATTTTTCGAAGTGGGCCAGTTTTCCGGTAATGGTTTTTTGAAGGGCTTGTTGTTGCCAGATTCGAGAATAAACATATTGACTGATATCTTTACCAATATTAATGGTTTGAATGAGTAAATCATAGAACCTATAATCCAAAAAATGAATCCACCATCTTTCACCCTCCTTCAGATTGAGGATTTTATTAACCTGTTGGAAATTTTCTATTGAGGGCTTTAGGTATTTTTCTGAAAAGCGGAAAAATTCCTGAGGATAGGTAGAGAGAAAATTAATGGTTTCACGAAATGGACTCTGATAAATTGCTGGATTGGAATATGTCCATTTTAATTTTTTTATTTTGTTATGTAAATTTGTTTCATCTGATATTTTCTTTTGATTGTACATATAATAATCCTGAATCAAGATGTCATTGATTTTATGTATCAGGTTCTCTTTGTTAGGTGAAACGTTCAGCTGGTATATTTTGAGCGGAGAAATGATAATCAGCGTATCTCTATTATTTAAGATTTCTGTTACCAGAAAAGATACCCGTTTTTTTATTTCATTATTAAAAACAGAGGATTGAAATGATAAAATAAAATACCTTCCCAGCTCAGGAAGAATACCGATTGATTTTTGTTTTGGATTGATTTCAATAATATTTCTCTCGGTTCCATTTATTACGAGTTTGATGGTTTCCTTTTTTAATCGGTGAATTGGATGTTTTTCTTGAAAGATTCGCACTGGACAGATTAATCTTATCTGGGTTTCCGATAAAATGTGAATGGATAAAAAACAGAAAAAAAATAAATATGGCATTATTTTATTATTCACACTTTTCATATTCAGACTGGGCTATCAAAATTATTATATTAAAAATTGAAGCAATGTCTATTATATTATTTTTTTATTTGTATCACTCATTGACCAAAATCCACCACCTAAATTTGGATATTTCCTCAAAATCAAGATCAAGCAGGCGTGTCGGCTTCCCTTTGAACGGCTTGCGAATCCCATTTCTCGCCAATATCGAAAATGGGATGAGACGCTCCCAAAAACGAGAAACGTTTTTGGGTAAAGTGAAAAGGGATAGC
>DAOWKX010000074.1 GCA_030639705.1 Candidatus Aminicenantota bacterium | reverse complement strand
TTATCGTTTTTTGGAGCTATTTTGCACGTTTGTATCACAAACCATGCAAAATTCGGAATGATGCACTGCATCTTCCCTATATTGCCCATTTTCGATATTGGCGAGAAATGTGATTCGCAAGCCGTTCAAAGGGAAGCCGACACGCCTTCTTGATCTTGATTTTGGGGAAATATCCAAATTTAGGTGGTGGATTTTGGTTTAAGCTATAAATTGAATTTATTTTTCAATTCATTCATGATTATGCAGGCGCTGATTCCCACATTCAGGGATTCCACGCAGTTTTTATGGGGGATACGTAAGCAGGGAAACTGCGCAAACAGGTCCCCGGGCAGGCCCTGTCCCTCATTTCCGAAGATGATCATGGCCGGGGGCTGGATGTCTGAGTAATTGACATTCCTGCTAACGGTTTTTGAAGCGGTCAAATAAACATGGATATGATGGGTCTGAGCCTGTTTGATTAAGGTATGGATGTCCGGGAAGTGGTGAAAATTAACTTCAAAGAGTGAGGCCTGAGCCGCCCGAATAAATTTTGGGTTATTGATTTTAACACAGTCACCGGAAAACAGAAGCGAATGGATTCCAAATGCAGCGGCACAGCGGAATATGGTACCGGCATTGGAGGGGTCCTGGACCGTATCCAGGGCAATGATGAGGGACTCTTTCTCCAGATGAACTTTTTTAGGTTGGTATTTAACCACTGCCATGAAATCTGATTTTTCTTTAAGTGAGGATAGTTTTTTAAGAATGGATTGGTTTACCAGCCACACCTCCTCCACCTGGCGGGGAGGTATTTTTAGTTTAGATTCCTGTGTGTTGTTGATGATCAGTCTGTGGACCGGGATTTTTTTCCGGAGTATATCCCTGACAAGTTTTTCCCCCTCAAAAAAAAAATAGTCTTCCTTTTCAGCTAACAGGGATTTGATTCGCGGATTGGATCTGGAACTGATCTGTCTAATCATTTTTGAATATCACCTGCCTGCGGATTAAATGATAGGTTTTTTTCCGCTCCGGGTCAATAGTTTTATAGATTTTCGAAAACCGTTCCTGCCCCTGCCGGGTATAATCGATTCTCAACTGTAATGTCTGGTTGTCAACCACAGCATTATCCGTATCCAGCAGGTGTTGTTTGATGTTCTCCAGGTGGTGGGATGGCCGGTCTGTTTTTATTTCATATTCAATGAAATGGATATCCCGGTTCAGGGATCTGATCCGGGGGCAAATGCGAACCCTTTTGAAGTGAAAATCAGCGGATACTCTTTGCAGGGCATTTAAGATATCGATTTCAGACAATTTTTTATCAATATACAATTCCATGACTTCATCAAGCCCCTGGGCATACACGGGCAGTGGGGGGAGATAACTGGCTTTCAGGCGGGGATGAAACCCTTCGGTACATTTGAAAGGAATTCCGGTTTTGCGAATCAATCGTTCGATGTATTTGATCAGGGAAAGATGGGAAAAAAATCTGAAGTCTTCTTTTTTTTCATAATATATCCTCAACAGGTTGAAATCTGACAGAGGTTTGGTTTTATTCTTGATGGGAATTTCAGGTGATTGGATTTGGCTACTGGATGGCTGTTTTTTTTGGGGAGTGTAACATCCCCCGCAGACCCGGCACCGTTTTTGACTGCAGGCAGGGGTGGTGTGGGCGGATTTTGATTTCTGATATTCCTGGAGGAGGTGATTTTTATGATAGTTGATCCGGATAAAATCCCAGGGCAGGGGGTCCCCTGTCGGAAATTCGGTCAGGAATTCCTCCATTCTCAGCGGTTTTATAAAAGGCTCCCAGTTTGAATAATGAAAGTGGGCATCCCAGGCAGAGAAAATCTCACCCTTTTTAAAGGCCTGATAAATGAATTCTCCTACCCGGCAGTCCCCCCGGGAGAGTATGGTTTCAATGATTCCCCGGTAGGGATTGTGAAAATCAAACTGGACATTCCGGTATCTTTTCAGACCATTTTTTATGGTTTCAGCTTTTTTTAGAAGTGCATCCAGGGAATCCCGTCTCACCCATTGAAAGGGAGTGTGAGGCTTAGGTACAAAATTGGAGACCGAAACATGAATTTTAATTTTTTTCTTCTTGGTTCTGGCGATATTTAATATGGCCTCAATCAATTCGACAATGGCCTGGATATCTTCATAGGTTTCGCCGGGTAGCCCGATCATGAAGTACAATTTAATCTGTTTCCAGCCGTTTTCCAATGCCGTATCCACTGCTTTGAAGATCTGGCTGTCTGATACATCTTTATTGATCACTCGTCTCAATCTCTGGGAACCGGCTTCCGGCACAATGGTAATGCCGGTTTTTCTGAAAAGCGCTATGGTGGAAAGTAACCTATCGGAAAGGGTGGACGGTCTGAGAGAAGAGATGGAGAACGAGGTGCAGGAAGGTATGGCCCCGGGGATGCGTTCCAGCAATTCCTCTAAGTCCGGGTAATCTCCTGAACTTAAAGAGGTGAGGGAAAACCCATCAAACCCGGTATTTTTCAGAGCCCGGTTCATAAAAGACAGATTTTCTTCAACTGATCTGTGGCGATAAGGCGAATAATAGGACCTGGCCTGACAGAATCGACAGGTCTGGATACATCCGCGGGCAATTTCCACATTCAACCGGTCGAATACTACGTTGGATATGGGAACAATGATATGTTGGTCCGGAAAGGCGTCATTGATATTCTCCAGCACCCTCTTTTTTATTTTTTTTTGATTGAGATCTGGCTGAAAAAAGCGGCCTTTTTTAACAGCAGGATACAGTGAAGGAACATAAATTCCCTCTATTTTATCCATCATAACCAGAGATTTTTTTCGGCCAAGGGTTTTTCCCTTGATTTTTTGAAGCCGGTCGATAATGTCCGGGAAAAGCTCCTCTCCGTCACCGATTCCGAAAAAATCAATGAATTCCCGCAGGGGTTCGGGATTAATCATTGAAATCCCCCCGGCGGCAATCAGGGGATGCCCTTCATTTCTATCCGCGGATTTCAGGGGAATCCGGGCCAGTTCCAGGACCTGCAGCACATTGGTATAGTTCATTTCACTGAGAAGTGATATACTCAACAAATCGAATTCGCTCAAGGGAATTCGATTTTCAATGGAAAAAAGCGGTACCTTAAGAGAATTAAACACCTTGATCGACCGGGTGGTGGGTAAAAAACAGCGTTCGGCATTGACCTGACTGAAATGATTCAGGGAATGGTAGAGAATCTTGAGTCCGTAATGGCTCATCCCGATTTCATAAGTGTCGGGAAAAACCAGACATATGTTGATGGATTTCTTATTGAAGGATTTTTTGATGATGTTAATTTCTTTTCCGGTGTATACCTGGGGATTGTCCAGTTGAAAAAGAAGTTCACTAAAATTCATTGATAAAGGGATTGATTTTTATTTTAAAGATGATGGCTTCTCCAATAAAGAATGACAGCAGAGAGCTGCCGCCGTAACTGACAAAGGGAAGTGGCACTCCCAGTATGGGGAAGTATCCGATGGACATCAGTACATTGATGAAAAACTGGAACAGGATGAGTCCATTGAATAGATACACGAAATAAAATTCTTCGTCCATCTGGGCCTTCAGATTAAACTGGCGGTAAAACAGGATAAGAAACAGGATAAACAAAAAACTGATGCCCATGAAGCCCATTTCCTCTCCCAGTACCGCGATGATGAAATCGGTATGCCGGGTGGGGATAAATTTATACTGAGACTGGGAGCCCTTTAAATATCCTTTGCCCATCAGTCCCCCGGAACCGATAGCAATTTTTGACTGGATGATTTGATATCCGGTGGAGTGGCGGTATTTCTGGGGATTAATAAATGAGATGATTCGGTCTTTTTGATAGGATTTTAAAATGTAATTCCAGGCCAGATATAATCCGGAACTAAAAATCAGCACCAAAATCAATACCACAGAAAATTTTACTCTTTTCAGAAACAGGCATATTATAATAAAGGTGGCTAATATGGAGGCAGTCCCCAGATCCGGCTGCAGGGTGATTAATCCGAAGGGAATACCCACGATCATCAGCAGTTTCAGTAAAATTTTTAGATTGATGATGGATATTTTGGCCAGGGTTTTAGCAAAAATCAAAGCCAGCGGTATCTTGATAAACTCAGAACACTGTATGGAAATGAATCCGATTTTAAACCAGCTTTTTACCCCGGAGACGATCATGCCGGCGATCAGCAGAATTGCCAGACTGGCCACCAGAAACCAGAAAATAATATATCTCCAATTAAAAAGGGTTTCAGTTTTGATGCGGAAGATAACAAAAAAAAGAACCAGTGAAATGACAAACCAGACAATTTGCTTGGTGAAATTGCATTGGTCTGCGGTATAAGAAGCACTGTAGATCAGGCTCATTCCGAACAGGGATATCAGAATCAGGATAATAAAGGTCAACTTGTCAAAATATTTCCACAAGTCTTTCATGGTAACAGAAGTTTTTTATAAATGGTTGCGGCAATGGGAGCTGCCACTTCTCCGGCATCTCCTCCATGTTCAACAAAAACCACAACTGCATAACGGGGGTTGAATCGGGGAGC
>DAOWKX010000171.1 GCA_030639705.1 Candidatus Aminicenantota bacterium | reverse complement strand
TAAAGATTGTAAAAAATAAGCTGGCTCCACCCTTCAAAATGACCGAAGTTGATTTGCTGTTTGGGAAGGGGGTTTCAAAAGAGAGTGATATTATTGATCTTGGGGTTTTTTATGACATCATTTTAAAAACCGGGGCCTGGTATTCTTATGGTGAAAACAAACTGGGTCAGGGAAAGGAAGCCGCCAGGCAATTACTGGAAGAAAATAAGGCCCTTTTTGAAGAGTTGAAAAAAAAAATAATGCAGAAGGCAGGATTTGCGCCGGTTAAGGAAAAAAATCAGGACGACAAGCCCGCACCATCAGACAGTTGAATTAGAACAATATGGATGCGGGCTCAATACCCTAAAACCCGAATCACTTTCTGTCTTTGCCCAGATGTTCACCCGGTCTTATGAAAAAAAGGATCGGATGCTGATCAATGAATTTTACCCATAAAATGATTAGAATGGATTGTTTTAGAATTTTATGGAGAAAAAAAAACCATGAATATGAAATATTATTTGACTGGAATTATTAAAAAATTATTATTCTGGGTGAGTAAGGAGCAGAAAACCGCCTGGTTCTGGGACCAAACCAATACGGCACTTTCAATGGAATACTGGTGGAATAACAAGATTTTCCGGGAGTTCATTCAACGGGATATTACCGGTGATGCCCAACTGAGCTGGTATACAGACAAAATCCGGCAGCGAAAGACTGTTTTTGGCAGAACTCTGACTTTTGGTGATGGATATGGAATGGCAGCAGAAGCCTTTCTGTCCAGAAGAGATACCACTGAAATCGTTTATGTGAATATCTCAAGGGGAGAGGGAGAGCGGTTTAGAAAAAAGATTGAGGAACTTGATATGGGTATCCCCTGCCACTTTATTCAGGCAGATGCCAATAGCTTTGATTTTTCAACCCTGGGTTTTTTTGATACCATCATTGATGTGGGGGCTTTCCATCATTTTGAAAATTTCGAGCGCATTTTTCCCCAGTTGAATGATCTGTTAAGACCAGAGGGCTTGATGTATGTAGATGAATTTGTCGGTCCTTCGAAATTGAAATTCGATCAGCCGGTAATCGATATCATCAACGATTGGCTGAAAAACCTTGCCGGGGAATTAATTTCGAATCGAAAACCAGTCAGTCAGAATGATTTCCATATGACATACCGGCGGGGCGGTGATCCATCTGAAGGGATCCGATCCGGGGATTTACAACGGATGCTGCTCCATCATTTTCACTTGATCGAATCCACCTCTTTTGGCGGGAGTGTACTGCACCCGTTTTTTCTTACCGCCAACTTGAAACCCCGACGGCTAAATATCCCTAACTGGCACCACACCGAAACCGGCAGAATAGAATCCGAACGGCTGGTACGGATGGAGAAAGAGTTGATAGAAGCCGGAAAAATCCAGCCCAATTATGTCTATTTCCTGTTTCAGAAAAAAACAGACTGAATATGATTTATTGTTCGGCGTCGCAGTAGAGACACTTTTTCATTTTGCGGGGCATGGTTTTATGACAGTTCCAGCAAACATGGTCGTTTCTTTTGTTGCGAGCTGATATGCGGTTTTTGATACTTTTCATTTCAGAGGTGTGATCCCCTTTTTCTTCTTCCATGTTATCGAGGTCTTTGATGACCTCGGTGACTGTTTTTTGACGGACATTCAAATCCGGTGAGAGACATTTCATCAGAATCCAGTTCAGCTTTGAGGTTATGGATGGGTTTTTTTTGATCAAAGGGGTAATGTTCCCGGATTTTGCCATTTTGTAGATCTCCATGGGGTTGGCCCTGACAATGGGTGGAAAACCGGTTACCATTTCATAAAACAGGCAGCCAGCAGAATAGATGTCAGATGGAAAAACAGCCTTACCCTCGAATTGTTCCGGTGCCATATAAGGAGGAGAGCCAATCCGGGTGGTGGCGTATTGTTTTTCGTTGAGCAGGGTGGAAGTTCCGAAATCGGTTATTTTAACATTGTTTTTTTCATTAAGCAAAATATTTGAGGGTCTGATATCCCGGTGGATCACTTTATGTTCATGAGCAAATTCAAGTGCTGATAGAATTTGTTTCAGGTACCGCAGGGATGTCTTTATGCTCAATTTTTCTTCCTCATCTATGAGGGTTTCCAGATCAGTGCCCTTGATGTACTCCATTACCATGACAATGGTTCCGTTGATAATATCCACGGTTAACAGTTTTACAATATGGGGATGATCCAGGAGCTTTGATTGAAGGACTGATTCCTGAAGCAGTTTTTCAGTTTCTGAACCGATGCGGTGGGGAATTTTCAGGGCACGAGTTGTTTTTAAGAATGTGTCTTCAGCCAGGTATATGGTGCCGAAGCCACCACTTCCCAGCTTTTTTAATATTTTGTATTTCCCGATTTCTCCTTTCAGCTCGATCATTTTTGCATTACCTGATATGGATTTGAGATTTTAATATGGCGCTGATTGAGATGGCAGCAGTTTCTGTTTTTAATGTGCAATCATTTATTCTGAGGGGGATGAAACCGTTTTCCTGCAATAATTCTCTTTCTTCATCGGTAAAGTCCCCGGGTGGGCCGATGAGAGTGATCACCGGTGGGATCCATTTTATGTTTACCTGTTGGTCTCCTTTTAAGTCCAGTAAAATTTTGGTGTCTGAGGAAAATCTCATAATACTGCTCATCGGTTTGAGTTAAAATCCCTCATGGGTTATATTGATAAATCTTTTTCACCAGAGGATTTGTTTTTTTCCTTTTCTATTTTCCTTAATTCTTTAAACAGCTCTTTTTCTTTTCGGGTTAATTTCCTGGGTGTTTCCACTTTGATGATGACCAAAAAATCACCTTTTCCCCAGCCATTTACATTCTTAAAACCTTTTCCCTTTACTTTGATGATTTCATTATTTTGAGTTTCCGGGGGGATTTTTATTGTTTCAGTGCCATAAAAGGTTTTAATCCTGAGCGCATCTCCCAGGGCAGCCTGGGAAAAGGAAATGTTCAGTTCATAAATTAAATCATTATCCTGTCTTTTAAAATGGTAATCTTCTTCTATGTCTATTAATATATATAGATCTCCAGGTCTTCCTCCGTTGAGTCCATCTTCCCCCTCTCCGGCTACCCGCATTTTGTTTCCTGTTTTTACTCCCGGGGGAAAAGTGATTTTCATCTCTTTTATTTCAGATATTCGACCGCTTCCCTGACATTTTTTGCAGGGATGGGTAATAATCCGTCCGCTACCCTTGCACACCGGGCAGGGAGTGGATATTGAAAAGAAACCCTGACTCCGTCTTATTTTACCGCTGCCCCCGCATTGTTTACAGGTTTCAGGTGCTTGTCCGGATTCGCTTTTGCTCCCTTTGCAGACGTCACAGTTTATTTCTTTTTCAATATCAAAGGTTTTTTCGATTCCCTTATAGGCCTCCTCCATGGTAAGAGAAATCTCTACTCCGATATCGTGCCCTCTCTGGTGGCTGCTTTTACTGGAAAAAGGTGAGCCAAAACCAAAAAAGTTGCCCAGGATATCTTCGAAATCTGAAAAAATAGAATCTGAAAAAAAAGAAAAATCAGAAAATCCTCTGGACCCTGATTGTAAGCCCTCATGCCCGTACTGATCGTAAATCTGTCGTTTTTCATCATTACCCAGCACCGAATATGCTTCTGATGCTTCTTTAAATTTTTCTTCGGAATCGGTGTCTCCCTGATTGCGATCGGGATGGTATTTTAAAGCAAGTGTCCGGTAGGCTTTTTTTATCTCTTCGGTGGGAGCGTTTCGGGGAACTCCCAGAATTTCATAAAAATCTCTTTTGGTCATGGTTTAATTTTCAAAATCTGCGATTAAAATTTCATTGATTCTGATTCGCTGGTTCTGAATTTTTTTCAGCAGGCTTTCGAGTATTAACGGATCATCCTCTTCAAATGCCTTTTCTGTTTTTGCCAGAATCCGTTTGATTTCATTTTTTTCTTCCTGCTTTATTTTTTCTTTATGGCGGCTGAAAAAATATTTGACTGCCTCATATTCCTCGGTTAATTTGTCTTTCAGTTCATTCAATCGAATTTGTTTCCTGTCCCTTTCATCGTATTCTTCTGATTCGGAAATGATCCGCTGGATATCTTCCGGGGAAAGACCGCTTGCCGGCTGGATTTTCAAACTTTGAGAGAGTCCGGTCTGCTTGTCTTTTGCAGATACCCGTACGATGCCGTTACTGTTAATTTCAAAAGTCACATTGATTTGTGGTATTCCTCTGGGAGCAAGGGGTATGCCCACTAGGTTAAAATAACCCAGGGATTTATTCTCCGAAGCGATTTCTCTCTCTCCCTGAAGAACGTGAATTTTCACGGTTCTCTGATTGTCATTGATGGTGGTGAAAATTTTTGATCGTTTTATCGGGATTGTTGAATTTTTATCAATCAGCCTGGTCATTTGATTTCCCTTGGTTTCAACTCCCAGAGATCCACAATTTTCAATCCTTCTTCTTCTGTAACTACCTCGTCACTTAATTCGCTGAAGAAATCCTGTTTCAGGTGTTTCAACTCGTGTTCTGAATATAAAATTTTTTCCGCTCCGTTTTTTTCTTTCACCCTGTATATGGGAAGATTGTCTGGGGCCATATTATCAATATCCTTTTCTGTAAATCCCTTCTTATTAATGCGTTTTAAAAGCGCTTTATATCTCTCCACGAGTTTTAATACTTCTTTTATTTCCTTTTCATCATCAATAGTAAACTATTCGCCATTGCCTTTTTTTATTCTTACTTCTTTAATTCCTCTTGTTAACAGATAATCAACAAGTTGTTCATC
>DAOWKX010000263.1 GCA_030639705.1 Candidatus Aminicenantota bacterium | reverse complement strand
TTTTTTTCCTTTTTTTTATTCAGGGGTTTATTAAATTCATTTATGAGGTCAGAATATTTGTCCTGGTTACTTGAAAATTCTCGTAAAAGTTCCAATTGCTCCATGGAAATAACCGATGAATGAGATTTTACCGGCACTTTTTTTTTATCCAGATAATACATGGCTAATTTATTTGAAATATTAAATTGTTTGGTTGCTTCATGTAACTTTATACTTTGCATTAAGATTTCCTCCTACAATTTTTTTTGAAAGAATTCAGTTCTGTTTTCCATTTCATTGGTGAGTTGAATATTCCATTTGGTTAACTTGGATGCCAACTTGATGTTTATTCCTTTTTTTCCGATTGCGGAAGAGAGTGTTTCATTGGTAACGGTTACTTCGGCTTTGTTATTTTCCATATCAACGAGTTTCACTTTCTGGACGACTGCGGGAGTCAATGCTGAAGCAATAAATCTTTCCGGTGAATTACTCCAGGCAATCACATCAATCCGTTCACCTCGAAGTTCCTTGGAAATTGAAAGGACTCTATTTCCATTCATCCCTACGATAGCACCGACTGGATCAACTACTTTTTCAAGGGAATAAACTGCTACCTTGGTTTTTGTACCCGGTTCCCGGGAAATTGAGAATATTTTTACGATTTCTTCTGATACTTCAGGGACTTCCTTTTTTATGAGTTCAGCGACAAAATCGTTCATATATCTTGATCCCAGTATCAAAGGTCCTTTACCTTCCGGGAACACTCGTTTTATCAAGAATTTTATTATTTCCCCCCTCTGGAAAATATCTTTGGGGGATAGTTCTTTTGGTGGCAAGATAGCCTCGCCAAGATCCAAGCCCACTATCAGATTATCCTTTTCCTTTCTTCTGATTTCGCCGGAGATCAATGTTCCTGTGAGCGGGAAATATTTATCGTATATTTTTTGGTGTTCTGCTTTGAGTACTTTATTCATGATGATATGTTTGGCTGTCTGCGCTGCTATTCTGCCCAGGGTTTCACCGGGTAGAAAAATTTTTATCTCATCCCCTTCCTTTACTGTGGGATTATATTTCAGTGCTTTTTTCCAGTCTATTTCTGTCCCCTGGTTCTCTACATTTTTTACGACTAATTTGGTAGTGTAAACTTGTATCTGGCCTTTTTCTTTGTCTATATCTACATGAACATCTGTTCCCTCATCAAAATATTTTTGGGCAACAATAAGGAGTGCTTCTTTAATGGCAGAGTAAAAAACATCTGGGGAAATTCCACGTTCTTTGCTCATTTGTTTTATGCTTTTCAATAAATCTTCTGCCATTTGAGGTCCTCATTGCTATAATCCGCCATTATAAAGAATTTTCAACCAAAAAGCAAATTGATTCATATACCTTAATTCACCATCAAATCTTTCGCAGGCTGTAGTCACTATCCCTTTTCACTTTACCCAAAAACGTTTCTCGTTTTTGGGAGCGTCTCATCCCATTTTCGATATTGGCGAGAAATAGGATTCGCAAGCCGTTCAAAGGGAAGCCGACACGCCTGCTTGATCTTGATTTTGGGGGAATATCCAAATTTAGGTGGTGGATCTTGGTATGATGCTTGGCAGGATTATGGTCAACGGCAACACTGGATGAGTGCCTCTGAAAACCATTTCCATAAATGAATATGGAATTTCATGGCAGGCGGATGATCCATTAGAAATGAACGTAAATTCAGGTTAGGGCTTGAACCAGGTTTTTTTTTGAAATGTTTTCCTTTTTGATACAAGGCGAAATATTCAGGGTGAAACTGAACCCCCAATACATTGTTGTATCTGGAATGGGCGATGGCTTCTATAACTTTTCCATCCAATGAGGTGGCGGTCACCACAATATCTTTCCCCAAGTTTTTGATGGACTGGTGATGCGAGGATAAGACAAAAGGGCAATCTGACTTGCACAGGCCCATTTTTTGGGTCCATAGACTGTGATTCCCGAATTTTATTTGATGAAATGCCGGGGCCATATCCTTTTCAAAGGGATGAAGCTTTTTAATATAAATGGAGCTGTGGATTTTATCCGGAGAGAGTTTTAATACCTGCTCGATGGTATTCAAGTGATAAATCTGGGATGGAATATCCTGTACCAGGGTACCGCCTGTTGCTACATTCATGGATTGGGCACCCAGACATATACCCAGTACAACGTAGCTTTTTCTGGATTCGAGCCAAGCTGTGAAATCAGGATTCTGGCTGCCCCCCAAAAGATGGAACAGAAATGAACACTCATAGCGTGATCGGATGGGAGTAGCTGCCGAGGAGAGAAGATTGTTTTCCTCACCGTATATGGATGGCGGGATATCGTAACCACCGGTAAAAATGACACCCTGGCTCTGATCGAAAATTCTTTTGAATTGAGGTGTCCATTGATTTAATTTGAAAATATCTTCGAATGGGGGGATCCCATTAATGGTAATAAAACTAACCCAGGTTA
>DAOWKX010000058.1 GCA_030639705.1 Candidatus Aminicenantota bacterium | reverse complement strand
GATAAAAATATTGCCAGCAAATTCCTTATCCAGGCATTTGAAAATCCGCAAATGAAAGATATGTTTGCCCTATCTTTTGTGGATGAGAAAAGGGGTGAAGAATTAATATCAAAAGGAAAAGCATCAGCCCTCCTGATCATCCCCGAAAATTTTTCGTCCAATATTCTGGAAAACAAAACATCTCAATTCAAGCTTATAAAAAATCCTTCTCAGCGTTTTTTACCCACAATAGTAGAAGAGTTTATGAACACTTTTTCAGTTATTGTATCCGGCTTTGTCCAGATTTTTGCAGAAGAAATAAACGGAATTCGGATACTCACAAAAATACCCATGAAGGATATATCAATCCCTGAAATAATTCCCTTCCTGGAAAAGAGTAAAGGTAAAATCATTGCCCTGCAAGATTATCTGGATCCTCTTTTAATTCAGCTGAAAGAGGAGCTAAAAAAAAAAGAGAAGAAAGAGAGCCGGCTTCCAGGAACCAATATATTTGCCTTCATACTTCCTGCCATCTCCATTATGTTTCTTTTGTTTATTATCGAGAGCTTCATCCGGGATATAATTACTGAAAGAGAAAACAGAACACTACACCGTATTATGTTCTCTGCCATCAGTCCCCTGGAATACATACTGGCAAAAATATCAAGTGGTTGGATAATGGGAATAATGGTTTATTCAGTTGTGGTGGGAGCCGGATTCCTGCTTTTTAATATATCCTGGGGCAATTATTCATACCTTTTTGTTTTTACGGCTGTGACCTGTTTCTGGATAGCCAGTTTTTTCGCCTTATTAAATTCCTTTTTTAAAAATCGAAATCAGGCCGGAGCCATTACCAGTCCCATAATCATCATCTTCAGTGCTCTCGGAGGATCGATGGTTCAGGTCAGCTCGATGCCAGGTTCATTTCAAGTGGTATCTCAATTCACCCTGAATTACTGGTTTATCCAGGGAGTCGAAAAAATTACCAAGGGATATTTTCCTCTGCTTTCATTGAGTATCATTTTAATAACCGGGACCATCCTTTTTTTACTGTCCATTAAGTTCCTAAAAAGGAGAATACAGGCATAGAGGAATGGATATGAGAAATGTAATCCATCTGGCATTGATTGATATAAAGATAATGGTCAGGGACAAGTTATATCTTTTCTGGACTCTCATATTTCCGCTCTTTTTTATTCTGGTTTTTGGAAATCTCTACAAAGATAGCAATGCAGATGTGAAAGCATCCCTTTCAGTAATCAACAAAGATCAGGGTAAGTGGGGCACTTATCTTATTGAAAAAATCAAGGCCCCTGATATAGATTTGAAAATCGTAGAAAAGGAACCCCAAAAATACTACCGTATATTGATGATACCCGAAGATTTTTCACAAAAGATAGAAGCTAAAAAATCCCAGAATCTTATTTTTAAAAAAGAGAGCAGTGCCAGCTTAGAGGCTGCTGCTCAGATTGAGACCAAGATCATTCAGGCCATTGCCAAAGTCATTACTGAACTCATACTCCATCCTGAAACAGAAACATTCTTTGAAAAAACAAAAGGATTTAAAAGTATAATCGAAATAAAATCAAGTTTCCCGGAAGGCGCTGTTTTAAAGGTACCTTCAGGATTTGATCATACCATTCCCGGAACTTTGGTCCAATTTATCATCATGATGGTTTTAATTTACGGAGGAATTTCCGTTATGATAGACCGACAAAAGGGAATTCTTTGCCGAATACTCTTTTCTTCAATTTCAATCCCCCAGTTATGGAGTGGAAAATTTATTGGCCGATTACTGATGGGAATCATTCAAGCCTTGATTTTACTGGTAACCGGTATGATTTTATTTAAATTAAACCTGGGAAACCTTCTGCTTACATCCTTGACAGTTCTCTTTTTCTCAATGGCCATTGCCTCTTTGGGTGTTCTCATCGGCTCTATATTTAACAAAGAAGACCTTATAATCGGGATTTCAATCTTTATTGCCCTGGTATTTGCCGGTCTGGGTGGTTGCTGGTGGCCAATCGAGATTGTTTCTGATACCATGAAAAATATTGGAATGATTGTACCTTCTTACTGGGCAATGGATGCTTTTCACAAGATCATCTTTTTTAAAAAAGGATTTGCGGATTTATTATTTAATTTTGGTGTCTTATTGGGTTACACCCTTTTGTTTTCACTGATTTCTATCAAATATTTCAAATTCAGAGATTAAGACCCTATTGATATCCTGGAATTTAAAAAAGAGAATTATCTTTTTTCCAGTTTTTTCAGTATATCCACTTTTATTTTAAGTTTTTTCTGTTGAAGCAAAGCGTCTTCTAATTCTTCAGGTGAGATTTCACCTTTGGGGGCTGATTGTATTTTCTTATTCAATTCATCATAACTGGCCTCGATCTCGGATCCATCCATTTCCTCTCCCCTTTCAATGCTGTCACTGACAATGGTAATCTTATTCCCTGAATTCTCAATAAACCCCTCTTCAATGAAAATATAATGGTCAATCCCCTGGGTATCTCTGTAAGAAATTTCTCCATAATTCAAAAGTGAAATATAGGGCAGATGGTTTTCCAGAATACCGGCTTCTCCATAATAAGCCGGAATATAAATTTCCTTTATTGTTGTTTTGACTGCAGTCTCAGTAGAGGTTATGATTTCCAGTTCCATGTGCTTATTCACCTTTACTCCATTTTTTTTGCATTTTCAATGGCATCCTGGATCACCCCGCACATATAGAAGGCCTGCTCCGGGAGGTGGTCATATTTACCGTCTGCCAATTCCTTAAAACTTTTTATGGTTTCTTTTATCTCAACATATTTTCCTTCCATTCCGGTAAATTCAGCTGCCACAAAAAAAGGTTGAGACAGAAACTTCTGAATTTTCCGGGCACGGTTGACAATGACTTTGTCTTCATCCGAGAGTTCTTCCATGCCCAGGATGGCAATAATATCCTGAAGATCCTTATACCTCTGAAGGATCTCCTTTACTTTCCGGGCCACCTGATAGTGTTCATCTCCTAAAATTTTCGGATCCAGAATTCGGGAATAAGAGGAAAGCGGATCCACTGCCGGATATATGGCCATCTCAGTGAGTTGACGGGAAAGGTTGGTCGTTGCATCAAGGTGGGCAAAAGTCGTGGCCGGAGCAGGATCCGTATAATCATCCGCAGGCACATAAATCGCCTGCACAGAAGTAATGGAACCTTTATTTGTGGAGGTAATTCTCTCCTGCATCTCTCCCATTTCCGATGCTAGATTTGGCTGATAACCCACAGCAGAAGGCATTCTTCCCAGGAGGGCAGACACTTCGGATCCCGCCTGGGTAAACCGGAAAATGTTATCAATAAACAACAATACATCCTGACCTTCTTCATCCCGAAAATATTCCGCTACGGTTAATCCACTCAAAGCGACTCTAAGGCGGGCACCCGGGGGTTCGGTCATCTGTCCGAATATTAAAGCGGTTTTTTTAACCACACCGGATTCATTCATTTCCAACCAAAGATCATTTCCCTCCCTGGTTCTCTCACCCACTCCTGAAAAAACCGAGAAACCACCATGCTTCTTGGCCACATTATGAATCAATTCCATAATCAGTACAGTTTTACCGACACCGGCTCCGCCGAATAAACCAATTTTTCCACCTTTGAGATAGGGTTCCAGCAAATCAATGACTTTTATCCCGGTTTCAAATAATTCCAGCCTGGTATCCTGAGACTTGAGAGAGGGAGCCGGACGATGAATGGGATACTTTTTTTCAGTATGCAATTCACCCATATGATCAATCGGTTCTCCAATAACATTTAAGATTCTCCCTAAGACTTCACGTCCCACCGGCATGGTAATGGGACTTCCAGTATCAATGGCTTTCATTCCTCTAACCAGCCCATCCGTAGGGTGCATCGAAACTGTTCTGACGCGCTTCTCCCCCAGATGATACTGAATTTCTGTTATTATCTTGATGGGTTTTGACACTTCAAATCCATCAGATACCACTTCCAAGGCATTATATATTTCGGGTAATTCATCTCCAGAAAATTCCACATCCACTACCGGTCCGATGACTTCCACCACCTTCCCGACTTTTTTTTGTTTCTCTTTTTCAGTATTCATATTTCCTCCTACTTTTTCATGGCTTCTGTTGCAGTTATGATCTCCAGCAACTCATTGGTTATGGCAGCCTGTCTCAATTTATTCATGTTAAGGATAAGGGTTCTGATCATATCTTTGGTATTCCGTGTGGCCATTTCCATGGCTATCATCCGAGCCGCATGAGCTGATGCCTCGGATTCGCGTAACAATCTATAAATCAATGAATCCAGATATTTTGGCAGTAATGATTGAAAAATCTTAGCTGGATCAGGCTCAAAAATATACTCTACCTCCTTCTCCTCTCCGCCTTGATCCTCCCATTCAATTGGAATGGGAAACAACTGTTTTACCGCCGGTTCCTGTTTGGAGGCAGAAAGAAATTCCGTATAAACAATCTCAACCTTCATGATCTCATCTTTTTGATACAACTCCTGTAAGAAAGTGGATAATTCCAGTGCTCCCTTAAATGTCAGTTTTGACATCAATGACATGAAATTTTTGCCAATGGGATAGTCTTTCTTCTGGAAATACCCAAAGGCTTTATTGCCCGCAATGATGAGAACCGGTTTATCATTATCGGTACACAGATTTTCGTAATGTTCCTCGGCACGCCTGATAATATGAGAATTGAATGCGCCACATAATCCTTTATCAGCACTCACCACCACAAGGGCAGGTTTGCCTTCTTTTCGCTTCCTTAATAACGGAAAAGTTTCAACAGGTAACTCCTGGCCAACTCTTTTTAAAAGACTTTCAACTGAATCCATAAAGGGTTTGTTCTTGTTCAGTTCATTGGTGCTTTTTCGTAACTTTACGGCTGAAACCGTTTTCATGGCCTGGGTAATCTTCTGGGTGTTTTTAACCGACTGAATTCTTCTTCTTAAATCTATTAAATTTCCTGACATGCTCGTCAAGTATCGCTACTCTCTGGTTCTAAACTGTTTCTGAATTCTTGAGCAAATTCCTTTAACGCATCCTGGATGTTCTGTTCTATTTCAGGACCGATCACCTTCTTATCCCGAATCTCGCGGAGTATATCGGGATGACTCTTTTCCATATAATCCAGAACTTTATCCTCGTAAAGTGATATTGAATCCAAGGTGAATTCATCTAAAAATCCCTTGGTCCCGGCATAGATAACCAGAATCTGTTTTTCCACCGCAAGAGGTACACCCTGATCCTGTTTTAGCAATTCAGATAAACGCTTTCCCCTTTCCAGTTGAGCCACGGTGGTTTTATCCAGATCTGCTCCAAATTGTGTGAAGGCTGCCAGTTCTCTGTATTGAGCAAGATCCAATTTCAAAGAACCGGCCACCTGCTTCATGGCTTTGATCTGGGCATTGCCGCCTACCCTGGAAACAGAAATTCCCACATCAATTGCCGGTCTCTGACCGGCATTGAACAGGTCAGGCACCAGGTAAATCTGACCATCGGTGATGGAAATCACATTGGTGGGAATATAACCGGACACATCAGAAGCCTGGGTTTCAATAATGGGTAATGCGGTCAATGAACCGCCGTCTTTTTCATCGTTTAGTTTAGCCGCACGTTCCAGCAGTCTGGAATGAAGATAAAAAATATCTCCGGGATAAGCTTCACGGCCGGGCGGACGCCTTAATAACAATGAAATTTCACGATAAGCTGCAGCATGTTTGGATAAATCATCATAAATCAGTAATGAATGCTGGCTGTTATTCCGGAAATATTCACCCATTGCACACCCGGCATAAGGTGCAATATACTGCAATGCCGCAGGTACTGACGCACTGGCAACAACCACAATCGAATAATCCATCGCACCTGTTTCTTTAAGGGTTTTGACCACCTGAGCGACAGTGGATTGTTTCTGGCCGATGGCCACATAAATGCAGATCATATTCTGTCCTTTCTGATTGATAATGGTATCAATGGCAATGGTTGTTTTTCCGGTCTGGCGGTCTCCGATAATTAGCTCCCGTTGTCCCCTTCCAATAGGAATCATGGAGTCAATGGCTTTTATGCCCGTTTGAAGAGGTTCTTTAACCGGTTCTCGATCAATTACCCCCGGAGCAAGTGCTTCGATAGGCAAAAATACATTCGCTTCCACCGGCCCCTTATCATCCAGTGGTTCTCCCAGCGGATCAATCACCCGGCCGATCAATGCATCTCCGGCCGGAACCGAAATGATTTTCCCGGTACGGTGAACAATATCGCCTTCTGATATCTTATGGCTTTCTCCCAGGATAATGGAGCCTACATTGTCTTCTTCCAGATTCAATGCAATCCCGAAAATATCATCGGGAAATTCCAGCAACTCGTTATACATCACATTCTCCAGTCCGTAAATCTGAGCAATGCCGTCTCCAACCGATATGATAATCCCGGTTTCATCCTTATTGAAATCTAATTTAAAACCCTCGATTTTTTGTTTAATGAGTTCACTGATTTCATCAACCTTTATTTGCATCATCCACTCCTATTTGAATAAATGGTTCAGGTATTGAAACCCCTGTCAATTCTTCCTTTAACTTTTTCAGATTCCCCGCAATGGAAAAATCAAAAAAAACAGATCCTCTCTGAATCTTTATCCCGGCAATCAAAGAGGGCTCACAGTTATTCTCAATCACCACTTTTTTCTGTAAGGCATCTTCCAGTTGTTTGATTAACCTCTCTTTCTGGGCCTGGTTTAAAGGAATAGCTGAAAATACAATGAACTTTTCGATACCTTTTTTTTCATACCAGAATTTCTCCACTATTTGGAGAATACTATCCAGAAATACCAGGCGATTTTCTTCGATCAAGGCCATCACAAAATTAAATGTCTTGGTACTGAATTCCATTTTATCTTTAATCGTTGTCAAAATCTCTCGTTTTTGTCTCTTGGAAAACAGGACGGTTTCCATGCCTGATCTGAACTCGACATCCCTTTCCATCAATTCTAAAAATTGCCCCAGTTGTCCTGTAATCTCAATGTACTCCTCTTCGTGCTGGATCGAATCAACCAATGCCTTGGCATATCTTTTAGAAATCACCGGGTTCCTCATTATTCTTTTTCTCTTTTAATCTTCTCTTTTTCAATGACTTCACCGGCTATGGTTATATTCCTGTCAATTAACCTTCTATGTGTTTCTTCATCCAATTGGGATTCAATTTCTTTCTTAAAATGGTCAATGGTCAGCCGGGCAATCTTTGACTTTAACCGGGTCATTGATGACTCCACCCTGTTTTTTATCTCAGCTTCGGTTAAATTCAAGACCCGCTGTGATTCCTGTTCTCCAAGCTTTTCAATTTTTTGTTTTTCCTCTTCCCCTTTCTGTTGGGCGCTCAGATTCATCTCCTGGACTTCACTTTCAATTTTATCCAGTCGCATTGAAATTTTTTCAAACTCTCGCGAAGCTGTTTTCAGATTCTTCTCTCTTTCTACCATATCATTTTTAATATCCAGGCTTCTCTGGGTGAGTAATTTAATGAGTGGTTTTCTTAAGAAAATGATGAGCCCTCCAAAAAGTATGGTGGAATTCAACACAGAACCGATGAAGTGACCCCAATTAAAATGATGCTCCCCCTGTTCCTCCGGAGTTGCGGCCAAACAGGTTGCCAGTAAAACTATTAATATTAAAAAAGCCCTATACTTTGATTTCATAAAAACTTATCTTTAATTTTATCGCTAAATAAATCGATCTCTTGAGTAAGCTGTTCTTCGGCTTTAACCAGTTCCTGCTCCAGCTCCTCCATTTTTCTCTTTAACAGACTTTTTGATCTTTCCCTTGCTTCAATGATCATTTGCTCCCTTACGGCCTCTCCTTTCTGAATCAGCGCTTCACGAATCCGCATTGATTCTTTTTTTGAATCACTTAAAACCTTTTCAATATGTCGGGTTTTCTCCTCAACACCTTTGGTCGTTGATTCCATTTTTCGGGAATCTTTTTCGATTTTTTGCTCCCTCTCCTGGATCAGTTTCCCCACCGGCTTATAATATACTTTGTTCAGAATATTCATCAGCAGCCATATCAAAATGATAACAAAAATAATGGAATAATCCAGATTGAGCATATTCATTTTTATCACATCACTATTTTAAAATCAAGGTAAAAGTTTCAATTACCCCAATTGTTCTGACAGCAAGATTAATTAAACTCTCAATCAATGTTTTTTCCGAATAGAAAACGGATTTTGGTGTATTGTTAAAAAAATCAAAAAATGATAATATGACTTTCGAAGAAGGAATCCAATGAACGAAAAAATAAAGAAAGAAATCATCAAAGCCAGGGAAGAGCTGGAGAAAAAGAAAAATAAAATGAATGACATTTCCGGATTAATCAATAAAAAGATCGACCGAGAATACCCTCTTGATTTTAATGAATTATCAGAAACCGAGCTGGATATGGAGATGGGTAAACGGGTGATTTTTTTGAACGAAAGCCTGAATATTGTCAACCGCATCAACCAAAAAACCGACAACAAAATAATAAAGATATTGCTGTTTATTCCCTATTCACTCCACCTGATTGTCACCAAACCCGTTGCCATCCTGAAAAATTATTTGCAGCTCAATCATATACTACTGGTTCGCTTAAAACAGATGAATGAACGGCTCGATCAAATGGAGGATCGTTTAAAAGACCTCGAAGGGACCAGGAATTATTATCGGCACAGAAGTTGAAGAAAACCAATCATGGCTGTCTTCAAAGTAAGTAATAAAAAGCAACAGAGAGATTTTATTTTTTTTCCCAGACACCTTTATAAAAAGGATTTATTCTGGGTTCCTCCCATCTGGTTTGAAGAGAGAAATGCCTATTCAAAGAAAAAAAATCCCATCCTGGCCAATTCAGATTTTATTCTCTGCCTGGCCACTCAAAATGGCCGGGTTGTAGGCCGAAATCTGGTCTATGTTGATCATACCTATAACAACTTCTGTAAAACCGAAATAGGATTTTTCGGCGCTTTTGAATGTATCGATGAAGTATCTGTCGCACGGGAACTGATGGAATTTGCTGAAGACTGGTTGGGAAAAAGAGGCATGAAATCCATCCGGGGGCCCATTCATCCGGTGGCGGAAAACTGGGGATTCTTATATGAGGGATTTGACACCACCCCGGTTTACATGTCTCCTTATAATCCTGGCTATTACAACAAATTGCTGGTTCAACTGGACTATGAAAAAATCAAAGACCTACTGGTTTATGAAGCAGATACTAAAAAAGGGTATGAAATCCCTCCACGGTTTTTACGGTTTTATGACCGGTTTTTTAAGAGATACCCAGGCTTTACCCTGCGGAGACTAAACCTTAAAAACCTGGATAAGGATGCCGAAGCCATCTGGAAACTCAGCAACATTGCCTACCAAGACAACTGGGGGTATGTACCGCTGGATTACAATGTCCTGAAAGACATGATCCGAAAACTGAAAATTATAGTGGATATCGATGCGGTATGGATTGTAGAAGATAACGGTGTTCCGGTTGCCTATTGCCTGGGATTCCCGGATTTGAATATCATTCTGAAGGAAATCCAGGGAAAAATCTTTCCCTTCGGTTTCCTAAAAATATTAAAAAAAATTAAACATTTACAGGATTACCGATTGTTCGGAATGGCAGTTCATCCCCGTTATCACAATCTTGGCCTGGATGCCCTGCTGTATGTTCATCTGTCCAAAGCCCTTTCTCCCAAGAAAGTACGCCTGGAGGCCAACTACATACTTGAAGACAACTACAAAATCCGCAATGCCCTGGAAAAGTTAAACCTCACTCCCATCAAAACCTACCGCATATATCAGAAACACCTTTGATTCAAGTGGATCACTCATTTCCATTGACAAAACCTTTCATTTATCCAATAATTCCCCTGTATGTTTAAACCATTCTCTGACATTTATGGTTGGATTTTCACCTGGTAAAAAAGGGAGGTAATATGGCTGTATCAAAACAGATATTTATGACAGGCAGGCCGATTTCTGAGGGAAGCGGTGGTAATATTAAACACTGGATATTATTTTTATTGAGCCAGCTGGGTTTTGGATTGGCCTTAACCTGTCTCTACCTGGGGATGCGAGGCATAATGCGCCTCGGGGGGTTTGTGGCATCGGGAGGCCCTTATGAAATCGCCCATCAGGCGCCGGACTGGATATGGATTATGCCGGTATCGATTTTCTTAGGAATTATTGTTATGTTTGTCAGTTTCGCCGCTGGTAAAAAGATCGGAGGTCCCAACTTGATGGCCCTGGCCTGGTCAGCGCTTTTTATCTCCCTGGGCTGGAATTTCCTGGAATTCGGTTTTTCTCCTCCCATGGGAGAGGGTCTGGTCTGGGGCTGGATTATCTGTGGGGTTATTTTTGTGCCCATGGGAGCCATCCCGCTCTTGATAATCTTCTTCAGTGTACGCACCTATCTTCGTTCCCAGAGGGAAAAGCAGAGTCGCTATGAATCAGATGGCGAGAGCAATCAAAAAAAAATAAAATGGGGCCCTTCCCTCCTGTTACAGCTAATTGCAGTGGGATTGGGTATTTATCTGGGTATCGGATTTTTCAACACCCAGGCCAGTACCGGACCGGCTGAAACCACCCCAGCAAAAGAAAAAGCTGTAAAAAAAAGCATGGCAAGCAAACCTGACAGTCAAGCAACCACAGTGGAGTTTGAAAAGGCAGGCCGGTCTCTTTATCTGGTTGCCAGGCCCGGTGGTAGCTGGGAAATCCACTTTGAAAGCAAGGTATATCATCGAATCCGTGATTTACCCCCTGATGTGCAACGACTTTTTAAAAAATCTCTAAAAAACATAAAAGGATTGAAAAAGTAATTATTAAATTCAACTTTTATCCACATGGAAATTAAACTGAGAGAATGTACGGTAAGAAGCTGGAAAAAAGAAGATGCTGATTCAGTGGCCAGGCATGCGGATAACCGAAAGATATGGATCAATCTCCGGGATGCATTCCCCCATCCCTACACCATTTCTGATGCCCAGCGTTTTATCGACCTCTGCCTTTCAATGGAACCGGAAACCTATTTTTGTATTGACAGAGGAAATGAGGCGATCGGGAGCATCGGATTCGGAATTTTAACCGATGTGGCCCGGTTCAGTGCCGAGATCGGATACTGGCTGGGTGAACAATACTGGGGCCGGGGTATCATGACCGAGGCATTAAAAGCAGTAACCGATTATGCCTTCTCAAACCATGGTTTACACCGGGTTTTCGCCCTGCCCTATGAATGGAATCAAGCTTCAATCCGGGTACTGGAAAAAGCAGGTTATGAGCCGGAAGTGAGAATGCGCTGCAGTGCCTTCAAAGACGGAAAACTGATTGATCAATTCCTGTATGCTTATACACGGGAATAAACGAGAAGCAGAAAAGTAACGAGTTACTTAGGGTGGATTTACAAAAACGCAAAAGTCCGGTTGAAAAGCTAATTTGAGATAAATACAAGTTTACAATCACCGTCACCCTTCATAAGAGATTCTTAATAAACATAGAATGATGAATATCGAATAAAGAATATTGAATGTCGAAGTTGAGAAGATAAGAAGTTCTGAAGATAAGAACAAAATAAACTGGTCATTTACTCGCTTCGCTCCCGTCATTTGCATGCAAAGCATGCGTCATATGTTCACTGCGTTCACGTCATTAAGAGCTCCAGAGAATTGTAATGACAAGTTATGATAGTTCTTAATGACCAGTGATTTTTCACGTTTTACGCCTTTACACTTTACGAATTACTAATTACAAATTTCTATTTACGACTTACGCTTCACATTTTTTTCTTAACCTTAACCTTTGTTTTTAAACCAGCCTATGGTTGACAATTTTCCAATTATTTATAATAATCATTTATAAATACAGAACAGTGGAAATAATTCTAATAAGGCATTTCCAAATTTTGTATTGAATAATTTTCCAAGGTACAGTTGATCAATAAAAAAGGAGGTCAACTGATGAATAATGATAAAATGAAAAAGAAAATTTTAGTGATCGGACTGGGTCCCATCGGTGGCATATTTGCCTGCCACTTAAGGGCTTCCGGACATCACGTCTATGGCATTGATATCTGGAAAGATCACATCGAAAATATCAGACAACAAGGAATTCTGATTGAGAAACTGGTGACCCTTCAGGCACATTTGAATGAGGTTCAAACCGGTATTGAGGACTTAAAGGAACAAGCATTTGATTATGTGGTGATCAGTATTAAAACTCCCTATATGCAAGCTTTGATACCGGAAATAAGAAAGTTAAAAGGACGCTTTACGGTGGTATCCCTTCAAAACGGGATCGATAACGAAGAATACCTGGCCGATTTTTTCAATCCGGATCGGGTGTTGCGTATCGTCATCAACTATGCCGGTAATATTATTTCCCCCGGAAAAATCAGCATGTCTT
>DAOWKX010000174.1 GCA_030639705.1 Candidatus Aminicenantota bacterium | reverse complement strand
TCACCATCAAATTTTTTGCAGGCTGTAGTCGCTATCCCTTACGCCTGCTTGATCTTGATTTTGGGGAAATATCCAAATTTAGGTGGTGAATTTTGGTCTGGCGGCTTTATTGACAGCCGGGTCTAAATATAATAGGATTAAATCATGAAGGTTTTCTCCCTGGTGGGCTGGTCTGGAAGTGGAAAAACAACAGTGATCACTCGGCTTATCTCTTTTTTTAAAGCCAAGAAAAAGACTGTAGTGGCCCTGAAAAATGTCCCCCATGAATACGCTTTACAACCGGAAGGCAAGGATTCATTTAAATTCCTTGAGGCAGGTGCTGACCGGGTGGTGTTGAACAGCAGGGAGGAAATCATATTAATGAAGCGAAAAAAAGATCAGGAAGACATACTGGGGATGATTCAATCGGCTTTAGATAATGTTGATATGGTATTTTTGGAAGGCTTATTACTTAAAAATGTTCCTGTGATTGAGGTTTTGGATTCAAACCAGGCTAAAGGTTTCAAATATCCGTTGGAAAAATGTTCTGCCATTGTTTCCGATGGAAATATCCATGCCAGTATTCCCTGGTTCCACAAAGATGATATTTCAGCTATTGCTCAATTTATGGAGGCATATGATGAGTGAACGAAAGGATAGTTCCATTATATTGAAAGTAAATGATGGGGAGATATCTCTGAATCCTTTTGTTGAGACTGTTTTTATTAATGTGATTAGGGGAATGATTGATTCCCTGGACAAAATCCCCCAGGATAAAGAGAAAATTGATATTCAGATAAGGAGTTAATATTAAAACCAAAGAGATTTGATTTCAATTTATCCTCTTGACAATCAGGGTGAAAAAACCTAAGATTGGGAATAGGTTTCAATTAAGGTAAAAAGTTTCCGTAAGATGCCGATGCGTGAGGGACAACCGAAAACAAGCCAGATTTTCCAGAGAAATGTACCTGGAACAACCGACATTCTTCTAAATAAAACCGTGGCCATTGCCGGACTGGGAGGGCTGGGTTCAAATGTTGCTGTTTCCCTGGTTCGCTGCGGTGTGGGAAAACTCATTGTTGCCGATCATGATGTTGTTGAGCTGTCCAATCTGAACCGGCAATTTTATTTTCTGAAGGATGTGGGGAAAAAAAAGACAGATGCCATTGCCGGGTATTTAAAAAAGATCAATCCCGAATTAATACTGGATACCCACTGGATTATCTTAAACCAAACAAATGTCTGTGATATCTTTAAAGAAGCTGATCTATTGATAGAAGCCTTTGATAAGGCGGAGGAAAAGGCCTGGTTGATTGAGACCTGGTGTGGGTGTTTCGCTGACAGGCCCATCATTGTTGCCAGTGGTTTGGCAGGATATGGGAAAACCGATTTGCTGAGGGTTGAAAGGTCAGGTAATATTTTTATTTGCGGTGATGGAAAAAGTGATAGCAGTATGGGGCTTAATGCTGCAAGGGTGGCTGTTGTTGCCAACATGCAGGCCAATGTTGCTGTTGAAATTTTAATCAGTCAAGAATTAAATCAAAAATGATTATCCGGAGTATCCAGACGCATAGTATGATATAATTATTTTTTCAACAAACTTCATAAGATTTGTCATAGTTTCTGATTTTAAGGAGTCATGATGAAAGATTATGCATTTCTGTTTCCCGGACAGGGATCCCAGGTGGTGGGAATGGGAAAGGATCTCTATGAAAATACCGACTTGGGGAAAAAAATCTTTGAGACTGCCAATGAAACCCTGGGCTATTCTTTTTCAAAAATTTGTTTTGAAGGTCCTGAAGAGGAATTAAAACTAACCCATAATACCCAGCCGGCTCTTTTAACTGTATCCTATATATTATTTAAACTATTGGGGAAAAAGCCGGCTATTGCCGCAGGTCACAGCCTGGGAGAATATTCTGCGATTCTCAGTGCTGGGTCTTTAACCTTTGAAGATGCGGTTATGCTGGTGCATAAGAGGGGAAAATTCATGCAGGAAGCAGTTCCGGTGGGAGAGGGGGCAATGGCTGCTGTTATCGGAGCCCATGTTGATACAGTGAAACAGGCGGTGGAGCAAGTGGATGGCATTGTAAACCTGGCCAATTGGAACAGTTCTTCGCAGATTGTCATTTCCGGAGAAAAAGCAGCTGTTGAGAGAGCGGTGGAGATGATCTCTGCTCCAAAGTCAGTATTCCTCCCGGTTTCTGCTCCATTTCACTCACCGTTGATGCGTCCGGCCGAAGAAAAATTGACCCTTGAGCTGGACCGTACTGAATTTAGAGAATTAGAGTTTCCGGTAGTCAATAATATTGAAGCCCGGGAGATGAGACAGGGGAATGAAGCCCGGGAAGCATTAAAGAAACAGGTTACCCGACCTGTGCTCTGGCACACCACAATGTTGACATTTCTTAAAGAATATCAAATCAAAAAATTTGTTGAAATCGGCTCCGGAAAAGTCTTATCCGGACTGATTAAAAGAACGGCACGGGAAATTGATATTGATATTGAGGTGGCAACAATTCAGACACTGGCTGATTTGAAAAAATCAATCGGGGTATAAATTTACCAGTTGCTTGATTTTCGTTTTGATTTTTTCTATTATATAAAAATGATAAGGGTTTTTGGGTGTGTTCTTTTCAGTTTTTTGTTTTTCTTGAGTCTGATTTTAATTTCATCGGAAAATTCTGTCATTTATCTGAGAAATGTGGATTCAACCACACTTGAGCCGGGTAAATCAGAGGAATTGTATTCCAGTGAAGTCATTGCCAACATATTTGAAGGTTTGGTCAGATTTAAAAAAGGAACCTATGAGATTGAACCCTGCCTGGCAACAAGATGGGAGTCAAAGAATAATCATAAGGAATGGTTATTCTATCTGAGAAGAGGGGTTCGTTTTCATAATAACAAACCCTTTGATTCCAGTTCAGTGGTTGCTACCTTTAAAAAAAGACTGGGAAAAGAAAAATCAGGATTGAAACGGCTATGGTTTTTTTTTCCATATATAGACCATGTTGAAGCCATTGATAAATTTGTTATTAAAATATCTTTGAAAGAATCCTATGCCCCGCTTCTTTCTGCCCTAACCGATACCACAGCTTTGATTGTCGCTCCAGAATCCTATCAAAAGAATGGATTTTTTAAACCTATTGGAACCGGACCCTATAAATTCGAAAGCTGGGAAAAAGGGAAAACACTGATTATTGAAAAGAATCCGGATTACTGGGATGGCAATGCAGCTATTTCAAGGGTCATTTTTAAAGTGATGAGAAGTGCCGCCACCAAGACTTGGCAAATAAGAAACGGTAATGCCGATATTTTACGGATTAATTCGGCAGCTGAATTTGAAGAATTCCTGGGAAGACGAGAAATAAAGATAATAACCGCTCTGTCCCATGATGTCCATTACCTTGCCTTTAATACCCAAAAATATCCCCTATCGAGAATTGAAGTTCGAAGGGCATTCGCCCATTTGATTAATAAAAAAGGTCTGGTAAAACATATCTTTCAAAAAGCGGCTGTTCCGGCCGTCACCCCGATTCCACCGACATTATTTGGATTTAATAAACACATTACTGACTATGAATATGATATTGCCAAGTCGAAAGAGTTGATAAAAAAAGTGGGATTGAAATCCGGTGTCACCCTGAGTCTGTATTTTCCTCAGAAAAATATGGGTCTTCAAAAAATTGCCAATATCATTACCACCAATGCCAAATATGTGAATATTCGGGTAAAAAAAATGCCTTTACCCTTTAAGGAGCTCGTAAAACGATGTGATAACGGAGAGCATGATATGATGCTGCTGGGCTGGGTGGGGCCACCTGATCCGGACTTCTTTTTATACCCTTTATTTACTATGACAGTAGGGAATAAAAACCGGCCGCTTTATGACAATAAACAATTAACCGAAATTCTTGAAACGGCCAAGGTGACCTTGCACCGCACAAAGCGTCTTCAATATTACTGGCGAGCTCAGGAAATCATTCATGAAGATATACCCTGGATTCCCCTTTTTCATCAAAAATCAATATTGGCTTATAGAAAAAATTTAAAGAATCTTATTATTAATCCCAATGATCATATTATTTTTAAATATCTTATAAAGTGAAGATAAGAATAAAAAAACAGTACAGTGGTTCGATTTTTATAAGGGATATAAAATGATAAAAAGAAATAAACCTATTTCAGTGATTTTTTTTATGTCTGTGGTTGCTTTGTTCATCTATATTGATGCCGCGCCCAAAAAGGTGGTTTACTGGGGAAGCATAGGGAAGCCGGAAACTCTTGATCCGGGGCAGGCCTGGTATGATGCATCGATTTTTTTTACTGCCAATATATTTGATACCCTGGTGAGATTAAATCCGGAGACAGCAGAAATTGTACCATCGCTGGCAGTTTCCTGGGAAGCGAAAAACAATGGAAAATCCTGGATGTTTAGGTTGAGAAAAGGTGTGCGATTTCATGACGGGACAGAGTTTAATGCTGAAGCAGTGGTGTTTTCCTTCAAGAGACAGATGGACAAAAACTTTCCCTACCGTTATTATGATTCCCTGCTGTTTGATGAAATATTTGGAAACATCAAATCGGTGGTATCAACGAGCCACTTTACGGTGGTTTTTCATCTAAAAGAACCCTTTTCCCCGTTTCTGGCCACCTTAACCTCCTCAACTGCGGCCATTGTATCTCCCGCTGCTGTACAAAAATATCGGCAGAAATTTTACCAAAACCCGGTTGGGACCGGGGCCTTTATGTTTAAATCCTGGGAAAAAAAGAAGCGGATTGTACTGGTGGCAAATCCTAACTACTGGAGAGGTAAACCCGCGATTGATGAATTTGTCAGTATCACAAGCGACAAACATGAAATACTGCATAAATTGTTCAGACAGGAAAAAATTGATATCATTGACAGTGTCTCAATTTCCCGGACTGCTGGATTAAAAAATCTGAGGTGGGCAACCATTAAACTTATCCCCACACTTTCAGTTACCTTTATTGCTTTTAATTTTAAAAATATGAATTTAAAAAAAGAGAACATCAGAAAAGCGATTCGCTTTGCCTGGGACCCGCGTTTTCTAAAATATGTATTTCAGGATTTTGTGGTTCCCTTAAACTTAATTTTGCCCAGAGGAATGCCGGGATACAAAACAGAAATGCGGACAAAAAATTTTTTTATTAATAAAGCCCGGGAACTGGTGGAAAAGGAAAATATTACCGGGGTCATTAAGTTGAGGTTTTTGTTGTTGAATGATTCCAGCCTGGAACGGCAGATAGTATCACTATTTTCCAAGAACCTTAAACGGATTGGAATTGAATTGGAACTGGAGAGTGTTTCTAGAGAAAAATATAAGAAAAGAATTGGGAGTGGTGATTTTGACCTCACCTTTTCTGGTTGGATTGCTGATTATCCTGATCCCCATAGTATCATTTCTCCCCTGTTTAATGATCAATTGCAAGAAAAGGGCTTTGCCAACCTCTCTCAATACAAAGATGCCAGTATTAAAGCCCAAATCGAGAGTATTGCCAGTGAGGTGAATACTCCAAAAAGAATTAAAAAGGTTGCGGGTATTATTAAAGGCGTTTATGATCATGTTCTTTGCATTCCAATTTTTCAGGATACAACTGTGATAGTGTATAATAATAAGAAGATAAAAAATATAATTGTTACTCCGATTAAAAATATCTCTCTTTTTGATATTGAGAAAAAATGAAAATCAGGTCGAAACTTTTTCTTTCA
Organism: Candidatus Aminicenantota bacterium; assembly: GCA_030639705.1. Classification (GTDB taxonomy): domain Bacteria; phylum Acidobacteriota; class Aminicenantia; order UBA2199; family UBA2199; genus CAZOWT01. Next base: position 2,910 of record DAOWKX010000174.1, on the reverse strand, counting down.
TTGGTTGTGATTGCAGGTGTTTCCACACTCCTGGCAACTTTTTTTGCCATTTATTCCGTTTCTGAAAATTATGAAGAGATTGCCAGAGAAGAAACAGTAAATAGCAGGAAAAATGCAGAGAATGTTTTTTATGAATATCTTGGGGATTTGACCAGAAAAGCTGTTTTTATTTCTGAATTAAATGAAGTGATTGAAAATATGGAGGATCCGAATGAGCTCTTCATTTCCCTCGAGGATAAAGGATTTTTCCTTTACAATATTAATACCAAAATAATCAGTCCGGATATGTATATTATAACCTCCTATGTTAACTCTTCCGAAAGTATTTTTACCCAAGGTGATCTGAAACAACTTCCTTTTTTTCAGGAGGAAAGGGATCCCTTAATCAGGGATACTGGAATCTTTAGCTTTAAGGATCGAATATGTATTCTAACGGTTTCGCCCATTGTTAACCAGACCAATTTTGACTTCAAGGGTTTTGTGTTTTTTGAGCTTTATTTAAATTCTGAGTTTGCTGATCAATTAAAAGATAAAGCAGGTTGTGAGATCATTATTGTTTCCAAAGAAAAGAAGCTCGCCACTTCCTTTCAAGATGATGAAGGCAGACGATTTTTCCCCATCTTCACCAGCGATTTTGTTAAGAAGAATAAGAAGTTGGAAATTTTCAAAGAAAACTATCTGATTGATGGATTTACGATTTTTGATTATTTTGGCAAAAACATAGGGACAATATTCGTCGCTGTTAATGTAAAAAATATAGTTGTTGCCAAAGCTCAAGGGATTAGAAACATTTTAATCGTTCTTTTTATTGTGACACTATTGGTGGTTGGAATCAGCCTGGTTGTCGGGCGGAAACTCATCCAGCCACTGCTGGTTCTTTCCCAGAGTGCAGAAGCGATTTCCAAAGGACAGTTTGATGTCCAGATAAAACCGACTTCAAAAGATGAAATCGGAGATCTCTCCACGGTATTCTCAAATATGGCAGAGTCATTAAAGGCCCAACGAGAGGAAATACTCGATCTGAAGATATTTTTTGAAAAAGTCATTAATAATTCTCCCTCAGCCCTGATAATTTGTGATGAAACAGGGGGTGTGATCTCCATCAATCCCGCAGCAGAAAAAATTTTCAAAACAGATTTCAAAAACATTGAAGGAAGGGATGTTTTCGAAACTTTTCAGTTTCCGCCTTCTATAAAGGCGGATTTTTATAAGGTTATTTTTAGCGGAAATCCGTCCTACCATGATTCCTATCCGCTTTTTTTACCGTCCAAAGAAGAGAAAATTTTTCGGCTAACCCTATATAAAATAATCTTGAAGAAAGGTATCTCTGTGGCCATGCAAATTGAGGATATTACCGAAAGATTGCAAATGGAAGAGGAGTTAACCCATGCCCAGAAAATGGGAACACTGGGTGAGGTTTTAAGCCGTTTTACCCATGAGTTTAATAATTTGATGACCGGGATTATCGGACACATCAGTCTTTTGAAGCTTAAAACAGAAAAAAGCAGTGCCAATTTTTCCAGAATAATTTTGATAGAAGAGCTGACAACCAAAGCCCATGATCTGGGAAAAAATATTTTGAGTTTTTCAAGAAAGGAAAAATATGAGACAGAAAAGATCAATATTATAGAACTCATTGACTCGGTGCTGAATCTTATAGGTAAAACAGTACTGAAAGATGTGGTGCTTGAAAAAAAATATTCCGAAGATTCTTTCTTTATTATCGGAAATAAGGAAAGGCTTTCACTGGCATTTTTCAACTTATTCATAAATGCCAAAGATGCTATTAGTGAAGCGACGTCACGAGAAGGAAGGATTTCAATTATGGTGGATTATCAGGATCATAAAAATACGGAAAAACGATATGTAAAAGTGCGTATCAGTGATAATGGAATCGGTGTGGATGAAAAAAATATTGATAAGATTTTTCTTCCCTATTTCTCTACCAAGGGGAGAAAAGGAACCGGTATTGGCCTTTCAACCGTAAAACAGGTGATTAATAATTGCGATGGTGAAATTTCGGTATCCAGTCATTTTGGGGTGAGCACAACATTTACCATACTGATTCCTGAAGCCCGGTAGGAATATCAGCAGGGAATGAGATTTTTTAAAGAATATATTGTTTTAATGTGTCTGTTTTACCTAAACAGATAGCTTTTTTCTTGAGGGGGAAGTTGTTTAATATGATCCTTATAAATTAAAATATCGATTTTATTTTATTAGGTTATACCCAAATCCACCGCCTGAATATCCTAATTTGATGAAAAATATGATCAATAATGGGTAAGGGCAAGCCTTACCCCTACAAAAACATGAATAAAAAATGTAGGGGCAATCCCTTGCGGTTGCCCATCATTACAGGATTATGGAGTTTAGGTGGTGGATTTTGGGATGTATCTGGGGACTTACCTGACTTTCTAAATCAGAAGACTCAATTTTTTTGATAGAACCTTGATTTTTAAAGGTGTTTTCCCCAGGAGTTCACCGTCTGCCATCATTATTTGTGGTGGATTGGCATTGATTAAGATTTCTTTTCCGCTGAAAACCTTTACCTTGTCATGGTTGATATGTTGACCTTTAAATACATTCAAAAAAATAGTGATGATTTCTCTTCGATTGACTTCATTGAAAACAATAATATCTGCTTTACCATCATCGGTCCGGGCCATCGGGGCCATTTTCATTTTACCTCCGGTATATTTGGAGTTTGAAATCACCAGGGCGCTGTTTTTTAATTCAATGGTTTTTCCATCTACCTTGAGATTTATTTGATTGTTCATTCCCCTGAACAACCGGATCAATACAGCCAGGCCGTACCCCAGAGGACCAAATCCTTTAAGTCTTTCATTGGTGAGTTTCAAAATATCAGCAATGAGACCGACTCCCAGTATATTGATGAAATATTTTTTA
>DAOWKX010000142.1 GCA_030639705.1 Candidatus Aminicenantota bacterium | reverse complement strand
GTCAGCTTGCTGCTGTCACTGCTTTAATGGATGATATTGAACCATTTAATATACATAGCCCAAGTATTATTCATGTGGTTGGTTATTCTGAGGGAAGTCATTTAGCTACGCCGAAAATAATAGATGAGAGTATTCAGATTACCAGACAAGCACTTTATTCATATAGGCTTCTAAAAGTAAAAGGCAATGTCGATGATATGTCAAGACATGCGGATGTGGATGAGAGGAAAATTTTTCTTATTAAAGGGGCTAAAATGGTATTAAGAACGATTGAGTACTGTATAAAGAATCCATATACGGTGCAAGGATTATATGACACATTCAAAATGGGTTTTCTTCCTGTACCCCGGTTAATGTATTGCAGGGAAGAATTTCCAGAAGCAGTGAGATGGCAAACCAAAATAAGAAATGGCGGTGTTGATATTTATGATAATGGAAAAATGATGTCCCCAAAAGACAGGATGGATTATATTAAAGAAGAGGTTCTACCAAGATGAAAAAATTTAAGATAGGTTTACTAAATAAAAAAAGGGGAAATTTTAGGTTGCAGGAAAAGTTTTCAGGTTCTGAAGAAGTTGTTGATGAGACATATAAAGAAATTGCCCATCACTATGAAGCTTTGAATAATGGAGGTTATGATGTTCATACAATAGTATGGGGACCGGAATTTATTAACGATTTGAGGAGGTTAAAAGTTGATCTTGTTTTTAATGTTTCAAGTATGGTAGAAGCAGCGATACTGGAAGAGTTAGAAATTCCTTATGTAGGTTCCGATACTTTCACAATAGCACTGGCAACGGATAAATCTTTGGCAAAAAAAATGTGGCAGAATGCAGGTTTACCGACATCACCTTTCCAGGTAGCCAGGATTGAATCCGACTGCCAGATTTTCAAGGATGACCCTCCTTTTGACTATCCGCTTTTTATTAAGCCTGTGGCAGGTAGAGGCAGTGCCGGGATCACCAGAGAATCAGTCGTTTACAACTATGATCAGTTAGTAAGAGGTGTTATGGAAAGGTATAGAGCCATTGGGCAGCCGGTTCTGATTGAGAGATTCCTGAAAGGTAGGGAAATAACCTTCGGTATTATAAATAATGATGAAGATATAAGGTCGCTCCCGCCTTTAGAGGTTACATATCGTGAAGGTGATATTACTCTGACTTTTGAGAAGAAAGAAATGGATAATGATAATTTTATCTGTCCGGCAAGGCTAACAGAGGAAGAAACATCGGATATGCAATTACTGGCAATAAAGGCTTACGAAGTACTGGGTTTCAGGGATTATGGAAGGATTGATACCATATTAACGGAAGAGGGTCCTTTTCTTCTTGAAGGGAATACTTTTGCAGGTTTAATGTGTACACCAGAAGAAAAACCTCACAGCTATATTGGATTTATGGCTGTTGCAGAAGGAAAAAACAGCAAGGAGTTGATTGATGAAATTATACAAGCTGCAATAAAGAGGTATAATTTAAGCTAGACTTATGGCTCGCGACCCTTGTAGACAAAGTCTTTTATTCGAGATATAATATTTTTCTCAGGACACTATTGGTGTAATATTAAAATTAAATGCAAGATTCTTATAATAAATTTGTTTTATTTGTTTATATAAACAAACAGGAGGGCCCGAGTTGAATAAAAAATGGATTGGAATAATATCTGTGGCCATTATTGTTGCCGGTATTGTGATCGGTAATATAATGAGCAACCAGAAAGAGCCAATGCGTCGTAATAATAGAGGTTCTCAGACCAATTTACCGAAAATCACCATGGTATTAAATAAAAATATTCAGGCCCAGATTGAAATCAGCGGGCACCTTTATGCCTATGACAAGATAGAATTATATGCAGAAGTGTCAGGGGTTTTACAAAGAACCGACAAACATTTCAAAGAAGGTATCCCGTATAAAAAAGGAGAGACTCTGATAAAAATCGATGATCGAGTTTACCTTAATAATGTCCTGGCTCAGAAAAGCAGCCTGTTGAATCAATTAACACTGCTGCTACCGGACCTCTCTATTGACTTTCCCAACAGTGCCCTGCACTGGGAAGGCTATTTACATACCTTTAAATTAAACAAACCTCTACCTCCCCTTCCGGAGCCCCTGAGCGAAAAAGAGAGGTATTATATTGCCTCCCGGAACATTTTCAATTCCTACTATAACATTAAAAGCATGGAAGCCACACTGGCTAAATACACCATAGAAGCACCCTTTGGCGGCGTTGTAACCCAGTCAAACATCAATCCCGGTACCCTGGTACGGGTTGGCCAAAAACTGGGAGAATTCACAAACATCCGGCTATTTGAACTGGAAGCACCGGTGGGCCTTTTTGATTTAAACCGGATTAAAATCGGCCAGTCTGTCGATCTGGAAACCGAAGATTTGAACGGACATTTTACCGGTCATATCCGACGGATTAACAGTGTCATTGACCGAAATTCCATGACGGTTAAGGTATATATCCAGCTCTCAAACTCTCGCTTGAAGGACGGTATGTATATGACCGGTTATGCCCGGGGCCTTCCGATCCCCATGGCCTATGCGCTGACCAAAAATTTACTGGTGGAAAACGATCGAATTTATGTGGTTGAAGATAACCGACTGAGATTGAAGAAGGTGGAAATTGTCGGCGAAAAAGGTGATCTGGTATTTATCCGTGGCCTGAGTGACGGTACCCGTATCCTGGGTGAAAACTGGAGCGAAGCCAGGGAAGGAATTGTGCTCTCCGGTCAGCAAAAAAAATCTCAATCAAACAAAGACCAACCCCATCAACAATCCAAGAAACAACAGAAGTAAGACAGTTCTATTATGAAAAAAACTATCCGACTTTTCATTAAGTACCCTATACTGGGCAATGTGATTCTGGTGGCTATTTTTCTATTTGGCTGGATTGGGTTCAAAAGTCTGAAAACCACTTTCTTTCCAATCATCCCCAGCAAGACCATCATAATTCAGGCTGCCTACCCCGGGGCATCACCCGAGGAAATTGAAGAGGCTATTGTTTTAAAAATAGAGGATAACTTGAAAGGGGTTACCGGTCTGGAACGAGTCACCTCGGTTTCAAGTGAAAACTACTGCCTGATAACGGTTACCATGCTGACAGGGTATGACATCAATGTGGTTTTACAGGATGTAAAAAATGCTGTGAATCAGGTCAGCTCATTCCCGGTGGGTATGGAGCGATTAACTATTTACCGTAAGGAAGCACGCAATTTTGCCATTGATTTCGTTCTGGCTGGAAAGGTGAGCCTGAATCGCTTGAAACAGGAAGCCCGCCGTGCCGAACGGGACCTGTTAGCAACTGAAGGCATATCCAAGGTCACTTTAAGCGGATTTCCCGATGAAGAGATTGAAATTGCTCTGAGAGAAAATGATCTGAGAGCCTATGGACTAACCTTCCAGGAAGTTGCATCTGCCATTCAAAAGGCCAATATCCGTATGACCGGAGGAAAGATTAAGGGAAAAGAGGAAGAGTTATTGATCCGGGCCAATGTCAAAGGATATCATGCCCAAGAACTGGCCAATCATATGCTCATGGCTACAGATGATGGTGTCATTATCCGTCTTAAAGATGTGGCGGATTTAAAGGACCGCTGGTCGGAAAATCCCAACCGGGTCTACCATAACGGACACCCGGCCGTTCGGGTCACCATACAAAACACCAACCGCGAAGATCTGTTCCAGATTACCAACCTGGTAAAATCCTATATTGATAAATACAACCGAAAACACTCTGATGTAAAGGCATATGTGGTTCGTGATGGGTCAGAAATCATCCAGGAACGAATCGATATTCTCTCCAGTAATGGACTGCTGGGAATGTTCCTGGTGTTGTTATTCCTTTCCCTGTCACTTAATACCCGTATGTCTTTGTGGGTAGCGCTGGCAATCCCGGTTTCTTTTGCCGGTATGTTGATGATCGGTCCTTTTTTCAATCTTACCATCAATGTCATGTCTCTATTAGGGATGATCCTGGTTCTGGGTATTCTGGTAGATGACGGAATCGTAATCGGGGAGAATATCTACCAGCATCATGAGCGGGGAGAAAAACCCATCCCGGCTGCGGTTAAGGGAACGGTTGAAGTTCTTCCTTCTGTGGTGGCTTCTATTTTAACCACAGTGGTAATATTTACAACATTTTTTTTTCTGGAAGGCGGACTGGGCGACCGCACCCGTGACCTGGCCTTTGTTGTGGTGGCCACCCTATTAATCTCACTGGTAGAGGCGACATTCATTCTTCCGGCCCATATTGCCCATTCCCGTGCCTTAAGCAATCATACCCGGAAAAAAAATATAATTGAAAGAGGAGCCGATAAAGCCTTAAAAAAAATAAAGGAACGGGTATACGGCCCGGCTCTTAAATTTGTAATTAAGTTTCCATTAATTGGAGTGGCGGTTCCTGTGGCCCTGTTCATCATTACCCTGGGAGCACTTCAGGGCAGTCTGATTAAAACCACCTTTTTTCCCGTAATCGAACGCCGTAGTGTCGATGTGATTTTGGAAATGCCAGCAGGTACTCCGGATTCTATCACCGATGGCTTACTGTCCGGGATCGAGCAAAAAGTCTGGCAGGTTAATGATAGCTATAAAAAAGAACATCAGGATAACCAGGACCTGATTCTCTCCATTTCCCGTCGCATTGGACCGGGAACCCATCAGGGAAAACTCTCAGTCACATTGATCAGCAGTGAATTAAGGGATTGGGACTTCATGGAGGCCACCAACCGTATTCGCGGCCAGGTGGGAAAAGTACCTGGAGCGGAAAAATTAGAATTCGGAGGCCGTGGATTCTGGGGAAAGCCAATTTCCATCGCCCTGGCCAGCAACAACCTGAAACAATTGAGAGAAGCCAAAGAAACCTTAAAAGCGGAATTAAGAAAGGTGGAAAAACTAAAAGATGTGGTGGATGATGACCCACCGGGTTTACGTGAGGTGAATATCAGATTGAAAGAACGGGCACATGCACTGGGGTTAACCACTGCAGATGTACTTTCCCAGGTTCGATCCGGTTTCTTCGGTGGCGAGGCCCAGCGTATCCTGCGGGGAATTGATGAGGTTAAAATCTGGGTTCGGTACACCCAGAAAGACCGATCTACAATTCAGAAACTGGAAGATATGCGTATTCGTCTGCCGGGTAATAAAGAATATCCCCTGGGTGAAATTGCAGATTTTTCCATTCAGCGAGGCGTCATGACGGTCAATCACATTGATGCCCAGCGGGTGGTCATTGTCGAGGCGGACATTTCCAATCCCAAAGAATCGGTCCCTGACACCATAGCCGATATTAAAAAAGATATTCTACCTGATATTGCTGCCCGGTATCCGGATATCCAGTTTTTATTCGAAGGCCAGAGCCGGGAAAACCTCAAGACCATGCGTGCCATCGGACGCATTGTTCCCCCGATCCTGATTCTGATGTTTCTGATTATTGTTATCACCTTTCGCAGTTTCAGCCAAGCCCTGGTGGTACTTTTGCTGATTCCTTTCAGTATTGTTGGTGTACTGTGGGGACATTTTATTCAGGGATATATTGTCAGTATCCTCTCCTGGTTCGGTGCCATTGCCCTGGCAGGAATTGTGGTAAACGATTCTCTGGTTCTGGTAAGCACCCTGAACCGAATGCTCAAACAGGGTAAAAAATTCAAAGAGGCATTGTTCGAAACCGGTCTCTCCAGATTTCGCCCGGTCCTTTTAACCTCACTCACCACCATTGCCGGCCTGGGACCACTGATATTTGAGAAGAGTCACCAGGCTCAATTTCTATCCCCCATGGCCATATCAGTGGCCTATGGCTTATTTTTCAGCACATTATTAACCCTGCTGATGCTGCCGTCCATGCTTGCTATACTGAACATCAACCGTCGGTTTTTCTCCAGAGTATTTTTAAAAAAGAATCTGACTGCGGAAGATGTTGAGCCGGCCATCCGGGAAGAATTTTTTGCCAGAGACCAGTCCGAAGTCATTTGCGAGGAAAAATGAAAAAAATCCTGATTATCATATTATTAATCGTCCCCATGTCCCTGATGTTGTCTGTTCCAGCCAGAGTATTAACCTTTAAAGAATGCCTATCCATGGCCCTGAATCAAAACCTTCAGGTAAAAATTGCCCGTAATAATGCTAAAATTGCCAAACGTAATACTCATATTGGAAATGCCGGCCTGCTGCCCCGACTGGATTTTACCGGAGGTTTTGACTATCAGGATACCAGTTCCACCACCAGTGCCCAGATCCAGGCCAGCTATACCCTTTTTGATGGTCTGGGAAATATTTACCGCTGGAAAAAACTTCAGGCGGCAAACCTTTTGGGACAACTGGAAGCCCGTGACCTGATTGAACAGGTATTACTCGATGTAAGTACTGCTTATTTTTCTGCTGCCTCTGCCTATGAGCAGTTAAAAATTGCCCGAGAGATGCTGGATATCTCCAGAGAACGCCTGAATAGGGCAAAAAAACGCTCTATCTACGGCAGGGCCACCACCATCGATGTGTTATCCGCCCAGGTTGATTATGCTGCCGACCAGGTGACCTGGACCCAGGGACAGTTTCTGTGGGATGAGTCCCGGCGAAACCTGAATATCCTTCTTAACCGGTCTGTTGATAATAAATTTATAATAGAAACAGAGGTTATTTTCACAAAAAATTTCGATGTTGAGTCTTTAAAGACCACTGCATTATCACACAATGCCCTATTTCTGGCTGCCACCGAACGCCTGAAACAAACAAGACTGGAGCTGAAGATTGCCAAGGCTGCATTTTATCCCCGGCTGGATCTTTCTGCTTCATATGGATTAAACCAGAGTACCAACGGATGGAGAATGACTCTGAATGATGCTGTTGAAACCACCCGCATCGGATTAAACCTCAAGCTGAATATCTTTGACGGATTCAACGTCCGGGTAGAGAAAACGATTGCCCAGATTCAGGTGAAAAACCAGCAATTAAGTGTGGAAGAGGCTCAACTGAACCTTGAAAAAAAAGTAATCAGTGCTTTTGAATCCTATAAAAACAGTCTTCAGGTCCTCGAGCTGGAAAAAAAAGTGGTATCCGCAGCGGAATTAAATTTTAAACGAACCAGGGAATTGTATAATCTTGGACAGGTAACCACAACCCAGTTTCGAGAAGCCCAGATCAATCTTATTCGCTCCCGGAGCGATCTATCGTCTGCAAAATACCAGGCCAAGCTAAAGGAAATTGAATTACTGCAATTGACCGGAGAATTATCTTCGGAGAGATTAAGCTTATCTGGGATTTAAAAAACGATTTAATACCCTCTTTTTTAAAAATCCATATGTCTCTTTATATATCCCCGGGGCATCCAGATGATACTTTTCTAATAGTTCTTTACGGGATGCCACTTCTACAATTTCTTCCGATACACCCAGAGACAACAGGTTCACCCGCCTGAGATTTTCAGAAATCAATAATTCCCGTACCATATTACCGAATCCTCCATTTTTGATGCCATCTTCAATGGTGATAACTTTCCTGGTCTTTTTAATTTGATCTAATATCAGGCCTTTATCCAGGGGTTTGATATATCTAACATTTACGACCGTTATATTGATTCGATCTTTTTTCGCCAGTTTTTCTGCTGCTTCCAGCGCCCCATAAACCAGAGGACCAACGGCAAATATTGCTGCATCTTTCCCTTGCCGGAGGATTTCACTCTTTGCAAATGGAATTTCTCTGAACTCCTTATCCATCTCCACTCCTATTCCGGGTTCCTTTGGATAGCGGATGAATACTATTTTTTTCAACTGGATTCCGGTATAAACCATATGCTGAAGCTCATTTTCATCTTTTGGGGACATGATCACCACACCTGGAAGCGACCGAAGTATGGCCACATCATAAATCCCCTGGTGTGTGCTCCCATCATCTCCGACCAGACCCGCCCTGTCGACACCCACCACAACCGGAATTTTCATCAAGGTAAAATCATGAATGATCTGATCAACAGCACGCTGCATGAAAGTGGAATAAATCCCGATAACGGGTTTCATTCCCCCCAATGAAAGTCCACCGGCAAAATCAAACATATATTGTTCGGCAATACCCACATCAAAAAAATTTTCAGGAAACTCTCTTTGAACCACATCAAGTCCCGTCCCTTCAGGCATCGCTGCAGTTAAGGCGATGATACGCTTATCCTTTTTTACCAATTCCAAAACGGTTTGTCCGAAAATCTTGGAATAGGAAGGCTTGTTCCCGGACTTGATAAATTTTCCATTCTGGATGTCAAACGGCTTTGAAGAATGAAAGCTTGATGGATCGTCAACCGCTGGTTTATACCCTTGCCCCTTCTTGGTCACCACATGCAATAAAATTGGAAAATCGTATTTTTTGACTTCTTCAAACTCTTTGATCATTTCCTTTATATTATGACCGTTTATGGGACCGATATATTTAACTCCCAGTTCATCAAAAAGAGATCCCGGTACCATCATTGTTCGAATCAAAATTTCAATCTTACGGGCCACTTCCATCATTGATTTGCCCACCGCGGGAATCGAACTCAGAACAGACTGCAATATTTCTTTTAACCGGATATAGGGCCTCCCGGAAACCAGATAGTTCAGGTGCTTGGAAATCCCTCCCACATTTGGAGAAATGGACATCTTATTGTCATTTAATACGATTATCAATCTCTGTTTCACCTGACCGATATGACTCAGAGCCTCAAGAGCCATTCCACCGGTTAAGGCACCATCTCCCAGTACAGCAACTATATTGAAATCTTTTTTTTCCAGGTCCCGGGCAACCGCCATGCCCGAGGCAAAGGCTAAAGAAGTAGATGCATGACCGGTATTCAAACAATCATATTTACTTTCATTAATATCTGGATATCCGGACAGACCTCCTTTTTGCCTGATGGTGAAGATACTCTTCTTTCGTCCGGTAACGATCTTGTGGGTGTAACTCTGATGCCCCACATCCCATATTATTTTATCAGCGGGCGTATTGAAAACCCGGTGAAGTGCTAAGGTTAAATCCACAACTCCCAGATTGGATGAAAGGTGACCTCCATTTTTAGACACTACCTCAATAATGATCTCCCGGATCTCATCGGATAGTATCTCGAGTTCCTTAATGGACAATTGTTTTAGATCATCCGGCACATTTACTTTTTCAAGTATTCCCACTACTTACTCCTGTATACCATCATTTTGATTAATTGCAGAAAAGGCGGAAAATTAATTTCAATTTCATTCAGCTGGGTGCAGGTTCTACCGTATAAATAATCAATTTTTTCTTTAATAAACTCTCTTCCATAAAAAATCACTGAATTCGGGCTATCATTGAATTTATCCTTATGCAATTTCTTCCCCACTTACTTCTCATCGCCTTCCGTATCAAGCATATCGTCTGTCATCTGAAAAGCAATCCCGATTAAAATTCCAGCATATTCTAAACGATTCTTATAGTCGGTATTCATGCCCGCGATTTCAGCAGCTGACATAAATGTCGCCTTAATCAGGTCGGCAGTCTTCATCCTGTGAATCCTAAAAACCTTCTGCTTTTCACCCTTAAATTCAAGGTCCAGTGCCTGGCCCCCGGCCATTCCCTTCATTCCTATGCCGTCGGTTAATATCCTGTAAATACTCACAATCTTTGAATCTGACAATGAGCTGCCTGCGATTCTTTCAAAGGCCATGGTTAAAAGAGTGTCTCCAGCCAGCAGGGCAATGGGTTCACTGAATCGCTTATGGACGGTGGGCATCCCTCTACGAAAATTATCATTATCCATAGCCGGAAGGTCATCATGAATCAGCGAATAGGTATGAATATATTCAATAGAACAGGCAACATCCAGGTAATCCCGGGGTGACAGCCCTAACGCTTCCAGCAGCGAGAGTAACAATAAAGGCCGCAACCGCTTGCCTTTTACCGAAAGAGCATAATATATGGCCTGCTCTAACAATCCTTTCCGGGGATTAATACCTTGAAGCAGAGATTTATTAATCAGTTCAATTAAATTTTCAAAATAAATTGTCATACTTGTTTATCAATATAATTAAACACCCATCATTCAATACCTCAATTCCTGGATATTACTTTATTTATAGCCTATTTTCTATAAAAAATCAAGATTAGAGAATTTCAGGTTATTTCATAAAGGGTCACACAATACAGTTACGACGGATTTGAAAATCAGCAGAAATTCTCTTTGACTCTATTTCAGGTTGGTGATATAATACCCAAAACCAAAAGCAACCGATATCAAATGGGTAAAGATTTCAGGCTATGAAAAAATTAAAAAAGTGGATTAAATATGGTTCTCTTGCTCTTATCATTTTCTTTGTCGTGGCCCTATTGCCGGCTTTTTTTTATCATCCTGAAATAAATACCTACCCCTTACCCTCTCATTATAAAAAGGGTGTTTACCACCTTCACTCCAATTTTTCAGATGGAAAAGGCACCATAGAGGAAATTACCCGATCCGCCAGCCAGTTAAATCTGGACTTTGTCATTCTGACCGACCATGGCAACCCCAATATTTTATCCTCCAGTTCAACATCCTGGTTAAATGATGTGCTGTTAATCGGAGGCTCTGAACTTTCTCTGAATTCCGGTCATCTGGCCACTGCCGGATATCCCGTACCCGGATATATACTGCCTCCGGAACCACAACAGGCCATTGATGAGATCAACCACTACCGGGGTATAAGCTTCATTTCCCATCCCTTTGACGACAAGATTCCCTGGACCGATTGGGATATTAAAAATTTCACCGGAATCGAAGTGTTTAATTCCTATAGTTGTGCCAGGAAGACCGGTCTGTTCAAACTATTGATCTTTCCGTTCCGCTATTTAATCAACCAAAAATATGCCTTGTTAAAAACCCTGTTTTACCCTGAAAAAAATATTAAAAAGTGGGATTCAGTCAATAAAGAAGGAGAGTATTTTGCTATTTACGCCTGCGATGCCCATGCGATTTTACCCATTACAAAAAAAATCAAGCTTCATTTTCCCTCTTATAAATCAATGTTTGAGATATTTCATACCTATGTGAAAATTGATGGAAAATTAAGCAAGGATTCCCATATCTCCGCCTCAATAATCATCTCTGCCCTGAAAAAGGGACAATTTTTTAATGTCGTAGAAGCCATAGCCCCTGCCAACGGTTTTGAAACTCAATTCATCACCTCGAATGGTAATATCATGGAAATGGGAGAAAAAACCAACTCAACCAGCGGTAAAATAATCCTTAAACTTCCATTTAATTTTAAAACCAATATTGTGGTAAAAAAGAATGGCCGTTTTTTCAATCAAATCCTTAAAAATCGAAAAAAATACCGGGAGATCAAAGTCTCAGAACCGGGAGTATACCGAACAGAAATATTTCTCAGTCAAAAAACCTTTAACCATATTCCCTGGATTATTACCAACCCATACTTTATCGGAGAGCGTCGCCGGAAACCATTGCCAAAATCCCCCTCAATAAAGAAAATTCTAATGAATCAAAAAGATTTTTTTAGTCTGGAGTCCAATCCCCTGTCCACCGGAATTATAAACTCCCGCAAATCAGAGGAAGGCGAATGGATCACAAGCTTTAAATATGAGCTGAAAAAGGAATCTCAGAAAAAAGATTTCTGGGCAGCCATGGCCAGAAGAAACCAGTTTAACTTCTCATCGTATAACGGTTTCATTTTTCAAGCCAGATCCGCATATAGAACCGGATTCTGGGTTGAATTCAGAACTCGAGACCAAAACCTGGAATCCTGGTATCGTCATTCTTTTGTGACTGACAAATCATGGAGCAAATATCAGATTCCTTTTGACAAATTTCATTTGATTGAAGGGTCTGAAAAAAAACCAAACCTGTCAAAAATCGATTCTATTTTTATATCCATTAATAATGCCATCGCCTATCCCGGTGCCCGTGGAACCCTGGAATTGAAAAATATCGGATTGTATTAGTATGGGGTCAGGTCTTGCATTGCAACATTTTACTATTCTTTTCTATT
>DAOWKX010000217.1 GCA_030639705.1 Candidatus Aminicenantota bacterium | reverse complement strand
AGTAACCCGAAAAATAGAGGCCCTACTGGCTGCCAGCCAGCCCGGACATGAATACCGGGTCATTCCCTGGCAGCAGAATGAATTTATTGAATTGATGCCCATGATTTCCAGTATTTACAATATCATAATGGGGATCGTCATGTTTATTGCCGGCCTGGTGATACTGAATACCATGTTGATGGCGGTGATGGAACGATATCATGAAATCGGTGTGATCAAGGCCCTGGGCTTCAAGAATCGGGAAGTATTTTTCATGGTTCTATTGGAGGCGTTTTATATCGGAATCATCGGGGCAATCCTCGGTGGTGTACTGGGCGGAGCATTGTCTGCCTATCTGGAAAAAGTGGGAATTGATTTTGCCGCCTTTTCAGGGGGTATGATGGATAAAATCGATATGCCCATCCCGATTTACGGGCGGATTATTTATCTGGATTTCAGTTTCCCGATCCTGATCGGGGCTGTGATTTTCGGAATACTGGTGACCTTACTGGCTGTTCTCTACCCGGCATTTAAATCGGCTCAGATGTCCCCGGTGGAGGCATTTCGTTCGGAATTAAAGGTATAAAGGAGATTATAAATGAGAAAAATCAGCATCTTTTTTGTTATGGCTAATCTGGCATTTTTTATGAATTTCTCTCAGGAGAAACCATCAGCCATTGAAATTCTGGACAGGATTGACCAGAACATGGTTTATGAGACCGCATATGCAGAATCTGAAATGATCATTACCATAAAAAACCGGGTTATTACCAAAAAGATGGTCAGTTATTCAGAAGGAAATAAAAAATCATTTATTGAATTTTTAAGTCCGGCACGAGATCGGGGTACCAAAATATTGAAAATAGAAGATATTGTAAAAATCTACTACCCTTCGGCGGAGCGGATTTTGAGGCTTTCCGGTCACATGCTGCGTCAGAGCATGATGGGATCTGATTTTTCCTTTGAAGATATGACCGAACGGGCAACAAAACTGCGGGAAGAGTATACAGCCGGCGCTACCACTGAGGAAACCATAAATGGACGTTCCTGTTATTTGTTAGTCCTGGTTTCTAAAATCCCAAAACAAACTTATTTTACCCGGAAAATCTGGGTGGATAAAGAACGTTTCCTGGGATTAAAAGAGGAACTGTATGCTAAAAGCGGCAAGTTGCTGAAGGTAATGACAGTAGACGACATTAAAATCTATAAAAACCGTTATTATCCTTTTAAAATTACAGTGGAAGACAAGATCCGAAAAAACTCCAAAACCGAGATGATTATCAAAAAAATAGATTTTGATATATCCATCCCTCCAGGAACTTTCAGCGAGAGAAATTTGATGAAAAAATAGTGGAGTGATAAAGTGAGACAGTAAAAAAGTGATACAGTGAGAAAATGTGTTAGTTAAATAGTTATCTTTATTACCATTTGAAAGTTTTTCCTGTTTTAAATAGAATTTAATTAATATATAATATTCAAAATTATAAGGAGGCAAATATGAAATTTTCAATGAGATGCCTGATTGTATTTATATTGATTTTTGGAGTTGGCGAGGTGCAGAGCCAGACGGTTGATGAATATATCGAAAAAGCCAACCATTTTGATAAATCAGGCGAGCTGGATAAAGCAATAGAAATAATGACCGAGGCCTTGAAAAAATATCCAAAAAGTGCCTTGGCTTATTCTTTTTGTGGTCTTTATACCGGAATGAAAGCCGGAAAAACAAATGATTATATGGAGGCATTCAAATTGATCACTGAATCATTTGAAATGTTGAATAAGGCGGTTTTACTGGCTTCAGATAATCCTTTACCAAAGTTGCATCGGGGAATAATGGGAGTTAATATTCCTGAGTTTCTCGGGAAACTGGATCTCGGAATCCAGGACCTTGAGATGGTTGTCAAGCTATCAAAAGAGTCTCCAAAAAAGGTTTCCAAAGATATCCTTATAACAACTTATCAATACCTGGCTCAGGGTTATCAAAAGAAAAAAGAAAAACAAAAAGCTATCTCTGCCTGGAAAAAAATTGCAAAAATCGCACCGGCTTCGGATCTGGCCAGAATAGCTGAAAAAAATATAAAAAAACTCTCTATTGAAAAATCTACAAAGTCTAAAATCAAAAAGAAACCTGATTCAGAAAAAATTAGCAAATTGAAGCTAAAAGTTAAAAACGATCCTGATAATACATCACTTTTAAATGATCTTGGAAAAGCCTATATGGATGAAAAAGATTTCGAAACAGCCCGGAAAATATTTGAGAAATCCATTAAACTGGATCCAAAAAATGTTATGGCATACAAGTTATTGGCAATAACCATCGGAGAATTGGCTGCCAAGGGATATGATAAGAGGATTTATGAAAACACTGATTTGCGGACCAACCTGGCTTTTGCAGCAGCAAAAGCTATTGATAAGGCATGTGAACTTGCTCCGGATGATGTTGAGCTTCGACTGATGAGAGGAATAACTGGAGTTGAGATGCCCTTTTTTGTTCAAAAATTAGAGCAGGCTATTAAAGATTTTAACTGGATTTTAAAAAGTAATGCTGCTTATGCGACCAAGGCAGAAGCACTTTACTGGCTGGGCAGAGCCTATCAGAAAAAAGCCATGAGCTATTGGATTAAGGTGGTTACAGATTATTCAAAATCTAAAGCATCTCAATATGTATTTAATGGCATACGTCCAAAAATAAAACGCCTTGATCTTTCAAAACAAAAAACTCCCTTTGTCAGTATTGATTTTGCCCTGGGATTTCAAGATGAATTGCCTCCGCAGACCGCCGTATGGATTGCAAATAAAAAGGGTGGATTTATCAAAACTATCTATGTGTCAGGTTTTAGCGGATTTGCCAAAGAAAAGCAGGTCAATCTCTCCTCCTGGACTGATGCATCCAATTTTGTTGATGTGGATGGTGTTACCTGTGCCAGTATTGATTTGGGGCACCATGTTTATGTCTGGGATTTAAAGAATCATAAAGGTGAGAATGTTAAACCGGGAGAGTATATTGTGAAAGTTGAGGTGGCCTTTTGGCCCAGTGCAGAATATCAACTGGTTTCAACCTCTATTAATGTGGGGAAGGTCAAAACGTCCTCTTTAAAAAAAGAAGGTAATCTTATCCCTTATCTGGAAGTGAAATATTATCCGGTTGATAACAAATAAAGTGAAGGGAAATTAATCACTCAGTGATTGGTGATTATATTCGGGCTGTTTTTACTATTTATTTTTTAGACCGGATGAATGGATTCTGAGGTTTATCCAAGTTTACGATGACACGTGGGACACCTTTTCCAGTGTGGTTTTATTGGTTCTCCACACTCGCATACATTGACTGTTAAAACATTTTCACAGTTTGGGCACATTTCCCAATTGGGTTTCACTTCTTCGCCACAAGTCGGGCATTTGAAAATCGTTTCAATTCTATCCTTTTTTGAAAATAAAGACGCTTTTTTGCCTTCGCTCACCCGGCCAGCCATCTTGTATAATTCAGCGGCTATTTTTTTCTGGGAATTCAGCAGGGCGATTTCAGCTGCTTTTTTATATTGTTTTTTGTCTCTATAGAAAATGACATATTGGTTTAAACAATAACTGACTTTTTCGTTTCTAATCTCTGTTTCTTCTTCGGTCAGGTGTTTCTTGGCGATTCTGCCAAAATATTTAAAAAACAACTCTTCAGATAGTCCGATCTTTCCAATTTTTATCAGGTCATAAGCGATATTAAACGGATCAAAATCTTCCAATTTTTCAACCAGCTCTTTTAAAAAATTAAGTTCTTTGGCCATTTGAAGATTGTAGGTATAATTTCGGTAAGGATTGTAACGATAGTCTTTGGAAATGTCACTGCCGATTTGAACCTCGGTCATCATAAGGGTTTTCATACATTCAGCGGCAAAATCATACAGCTTGGATTTGGCATAACACTCGGTGGCATGCCGTAACCAAATTTCATTTTTTATCTCTTTGGTGGTTTTTCCTTTGTTCACCAGATGGAATCCTTTTTTATAGAGCTCTGCAGCACTCTTATATTCAGCTACATTTTTGAGTTTATCCGCAAGAACAATGATCAACGGGATTCCCTTTGGAGTAACGGTTTCAACATTCTGTACATAACGAACGAACCGGCGGGTCTGTCCTTTGGCCTTTAACCATTCCTCAATGGAAATGGTTGTGTCTGGATCCACACGAAAGATCTCCCATGCTCTACCGCTTTTAAAGCAATTATCAATGGCTCTCCGGGCCTTATCGATATCATTGTTTTTTATGTAAATATTTGCAGCTTCAACCCATCGGCCTGTTTTCTCTAAAATTTCACCTGCTTTATAATAATTTCCTACTCTAAGGTATTCTTTGTATGCATCCTGCCATTGGCCTTTTTTTTCATACTGTTCAGCTGTGTTTGGTTTTCGTGAAATTATTTTTTTCAGTTTGTTTAACATCTCATCCTGTCAATTTTGTTTTTTTTATAGCATTATAAATATTGTTTGTCAATAAAAGTTAAAAAAGTATTTTAATTTACTCCAAATTGTGGTATTTCATAATTATCAAATGACAAAATACTTTAATCTTGACGGTAATCTAATCTTTGAATCATCCGAAGGAAACGGATGGGAGGAATGGGTGGAAACAGAGGAGGGCACACTCAATTGTTTGATCGGAGACATTAAGGTTGATAAGGATATTGATGTGACCATCCTGAGTAATTTGAAAGCCCGGACCGGTGAGCCCAGATACAAGAGTCTGGCCGAAACCAGAAAATACATTGAATCCCTTCCAAAATGGAATAAAACCAAATATTATACCAAGATGACCGACATAGGAAGCAGCGGATTAGTGGATAGTAAAACCGGAGACGTGATTGACTCTGGGTTTGAATATGATTTACAGCCCCATCTGATTATCAAAAATAATAATGTCAGTAAAAAAGAACAGTGTGCAATCTGCGGGGAGCAGATTCAGAGTAAGGTGCCGTTGGCTCTTTTTTTGTTTGACTGTTACGCTCATAGTGTTTTCAGACCGGTTTGTGATCTATGTGGTGAGAAGTACGCACCGATACTCGCCAAAATGGTTAGCACATATTATGATAAAAAAAATATTGCTACAGAGTTTAAAATTCAGGATTAACCAAATATTATTATAAAGAATTTTCCCAATAGTCCAATTTCGGATTTCTGCTTCAACCGGGAATGATTTTTATAATTGAAACAGATCAAGGGTACGGTACTGCAGGGCTTCTTGAAGATGAGACGGTTTGATTTCCGGAGCGTTTTCAAGATCTGCGATGGTTCGGGAGATTTTCAAGATTTTAAAATAACTTCGGGCACTTAAATTCAATTTGTTCACTGCACTTTTTATTAATTGCTCACCCCGTAAGCTCAAGGTGCAGTAGCGCTTTATTTCTTTATTGGACATTTGCCCGTTGGCAAATAGTTTACTTTTTAAACGTGAAAATCGTCTCAATTGAAGCTGACGTGCATTTACTACTCTTTTTTTGATTTCTTTTGAACTTTCTGATTTCACTTTTGAGGTGATTTCATCAATCTTTACTTTTTTAACTTCTATCTGCATGTCGATTCTGTCCAGCAGGGGTTTTGATATCTTTGAGTAATAGTTTCTCTTCTGCGATTCCGTACAATCAAAATACTGATAGCCCTTCATTCCGATGGAGTCTTCACAGGGGTTCATGGCAGCTACCAGCATGAATTTTGCGGGAAATGTATGAGAAATCAATGATCGGGAAATGGTTATTTTACCATCTTCCAGTGGCTGTCTTAATACTTCAAGAGCTGTTTTTTTAAAATAGGGGAGTTCATCCAGAAAGAGCACCCCGTTGTGTGCTAATGAAATTTCTCCCGGTACGGGATATTTCCCGCCTCCGGTTATGCCCACATCAGAAATTGTATGATGAGGTGAACGAAACGGTCTTTTTTGAACAATGGAATTTGGATGGTTCAAGAGTCCGGATGCACTGTAAAGCAATGAGGTTTCCAGAATTTCCTCTTCTTCCATATCTGGTAGAATGGAGGGCAAAGCCTTGGCAATCATGGATTTTCCCGAACCCGGGGGACCGATCATTAATACATTATGAAATCCCGCAGTAGCGATTTCCATGACTCTTTTAGCCAAATATTGACCCTTGATTTCGCTGAAATCATTCATTTGATCATCACCCTCCGGGATTTTTCGATTACAGGTAAAGGGTTTAGAATCTGCTGGTTTGATAATGAAATTCACGACTTCCTTTAAATCTTTGAATGCATGGATTTCAACACCGCTGACAAAAGAGGCTTCGTTTCCATTTTTAAATGGAATCACCACACCATTAAATCCGTTTCGCTTTGCATACAAACTGAGATTGAGGATTCCTTTTACCGGATTCAATTCTCCGTTCAAATTCAATTCTCCGGAAAAGAGATATTTCTTAAGGATATCACTTTTAAAATGATACTTATGATTTAGAATCCCAACGGCGATGGGAAGATCCAATGATGATCCCTCTTTGCGAATGTCTGCCGGTGAGAGGTTGATTACGATCTTTGATCTTAGCGGATATTCAAAGCCTGCATTTTTAATGGCCAGTTTGATCCGCTCCCGGCTCTCTTTGATTGCATTGTCAGGGAGGCCGACAATGGTTATTCCCGGGATTCCCCTTGAGAATCCTACTTCAACTTCAGTTAATATAATCTCCAGCCCATTTAATGTGATTGATTTTAAGCGACTAACCATCACACCTTATACCAAACCTGTAAAATAAAAACAAACCATAGGTAACCAAAATCCACCACCTAAATTTGGATATTTCCCCAAAATCAAGATTAAGCAGGCGTGTCAGCTTCCCTTTGAACGGCTTGCGAATCCCATTTCTCGCCAATATCGAAAATGGGCAATATAGGGAAGATGCAGTGCATCATTCTGAATTTT
>DAOWKX010000200.1 GCA_030639705.1 Candidatus Aminicenantota bacterium | reverse complement strand
CTGTCCGGGTTGTATTCTTTGTTTCTTTTACCCTTCATGATTCTCTATATCTATATTATTTCCAGAAAAGAGGAAAAAGAATTGATCAATGAATTTGGAAAGGAATACCAGAACTACAAAAAAAAAGTTCCCATGTTTATCCCTAGATTTAGAAAAAAAATGAGATTTAATCCGGGAAGACGATGAAGGGATTGAATCTTCTGATTTTTTTATCTTTTTGAGAGATGCCCAGGAGGTTGCCCTCCTCGTCAAATAACCTGTAATGGGTTGTGCTTTCAGATGGAAAAATTTTTAAAATATCTTTGGGTAACAAAGGAGCTCCGTTTAAAACGCCTCTCTTTCCTGCCGGATTGATGATAATTTTAGGAAATTCCGGCAACAGGCTTTCAATCGGGATGACCTGTTTGAAAAAATCCGAGACCTTCATTTCTTCTGATATGGTATCGCTGGATATTGCCTGAGATAGATCAAATTCACCGATTCTATCTCTTCTGAGTTCTTCAAGATACGCTCCGACTTTCAGATGTTCACCGATATCATGGGCCAGGGAACGGATATAGGTGCCCGCAGAGGTGAGGGCTTCAAAAGCTAGGGTATTATGGTTAATGATCCGGGCTTTCAACGAATATATGGTGATCTGAACCGGCTTTAAAATCACCTGTTTTTTCTCTCTGGCATATTTATAGAGAGGTTTTCCCTTGAATTTTTTTGCGGAGAATGCAGGCGGGACCTGATTGATTTGTCCGGTGAATTGTTTAAGCAGGGAATTGATGTTTACTGTATTTAAGTCGATTTTTTTCTCTTCTGAAACCGGCGATCCCTCTTTATCATAGGTTGTTGTTGCCAACCCGAATCTTATCTTTCCGGAATACTGTTTTTTTTTTTGAATATAAAAATCAAAAAATTTTGTGGCTTTTCCAATCCCGATGAGTAATATTCCCTCTGCCATGGGATCCAATGTTCCGAAATGGCCCACTTTGGTTGTATTGTCAAAGAGTCTTATTTTTTCCACCACTTCGTGTGAAGTAATATTTTTTGATTTATTTACTACCAGGAGACCGGAGATCATTTCAGAGAACAGTCACTCAAGTGATCATGAATAACAGCTAAAATTTTTTCTTTTCCTTCAATGATGTTTCCTCTGTAAAAGAATCCCGCGGCATGATCATGCCCTCCGCCATTAAATTTCCTGGCTACACTCTGTGAGCTGAATTCTCCCTTGGATCGAATCGAAACCCGGTACAGATCATTTTCAATTTCTTTAAAAAACAGGGTGACCTGAACGCCATCAATGGAACGGGCAATGGCAATAATATCTTCTGTTTCAATATCTTTTAAATTCAGGCTTTTTAAAAATTTTCGTCTGAATTCGATAATAGAAACCTTATTGTCCAGTTTTAATTCGAGGGTGGATAATACTTTTGGAATCATCTGGACCTTTTCATAATGGTTGGAGTTAAATAATAGATTGCTCACTTCATCCGGTGAAAAAAGACATTTTTCAACCAGCTCTGAAGCAATCCTCAGAGATCTAAAAGTGGTGTTGGAATATTTGAAAGAGCCTGTATCAGATATGATCGTAGCATAGAGATTGAATCCGATATCCCGGGTAAAACGAATATCCAATTCGATACCTAATTCATAAATCAATTCTCCCACCGCAGCTGCTTCGGGGATCACCCAGTTGATGTCAGCGTCAAGGCTGCTGGTGGTGTGGTGGTCGATATTAATGGTAAAATATTTGTCAATATGCTTCTGTCCGGTTCTGGATTCGGTTCCCCCCTCTATGAGAATGAAGGTATCAAAGGATTGGGGATAAATTTGTTCTAACTTGATGACATTGTAATGGGGTAATCGGGTTAGGGGGTAAGGTGCCTTGTCTGTGTTCAGAAACTGAACCTCTTTTCCCATCTGCTTTAACATTAAGTACAAGGCCAGACCGCTTCCAATAGAATCGGCATCGGGTCTCACATGGGAGCTGATGGCTATCTTTTCTGAATCTTTGATGATATTTGAAATTTTCTTCTTCATTTTATTTCTTTTTTTATTTTTGAAATCTGTTGATCGATTTTAAATCCGACATCTACTTGAAATTCAAGTTCTGGTATATATTTAAGTTTCATTTTTTCGGGTAATAATTTTTTAATGAATCCTTTTGCCTTTTTTAGTTGAATCAGTATTTCGTCGATATTATCATTAGGTGATGAAATGAATACCCTGGCCTTTTTTAAATCATTGCTGAGGCTGACTTCTGAAATTGAAATGAATCTAAATTCAGGATTGCTGAGTTCATTCAGCAGTATTTCTCCCAGACTGTGCTTCAAGGTACTGGAAAATCTTTGTATTCTGTACGGCATATTGTTTATAAATATTCCCGTTTTATTTGAAGGATCTGAACCCCATAATTGGAAAATATGATTTCCTCAATCTGATTAAATACTTTTTCTGTCAGTGCCTTTTTATTGGTTGCCATTACTATGGTTATCTGAATTTTTTGCCACAAATCTTGATAATCACTTTCAATTAAAGATATATTAAATTTTTTCCTGAGTTTTTCTTTTATACTGGATACAATTTGCCTTTTATCTTTCAGGCTGTGGCTACTTTCAGAGAATAAATCTAAAATCATAACAGCGATTATCATTCTTTAATGATCAGTTCATAAGCCTCGATAATATCTCCCACTTCAATTGCATTAAAATTTTTAATCTTTATTCCACATTCTGTACCAGCGTGGACTTCAGAGGCCTCGTCTTTTATTCTTTTTAAGGTTCCAATTTCACCCTCAAAGACAAGATCCTTTCCTCTGATAACCTTGAGTTTTGATTTATTGGTGACTTTTCCTTCCTTTACAATACAACCTGCAACATTTCCCAGTTTTGAAATCTTGAATTTCTGAAGCACCTCGATTTTGCCAATAAGATTGGTCACATATTCCGGTTCTACTTCTCCTTTAATTACTTTTTCCATATCTTCAATGAGGTGATATATGACGTTATATAACTTGATTTCGATTTTTTCTCTTTTGGCAATGGATAGAACTTTTTGGGGTGCTTTTATATTAAATCCAATTATGAAGGCATCGGCGGTAGAAGCCAGCAAAATATCTCCTTCGGTTATGTTCCCGATTCCTTTGTGGATAATTTCGATTTTCAGGTTTTCTGAATTTTTCTGTTGGAGAATTTTTTCAGTGACTTCACCGGAACCATAATTATCTGTTTTGATAATTATTGAAAAAACTTTAACCTTGCTCTCATCCATATTTTTAAAAAGATTTTCCAGGCTTAACTTTTTTTCTGCAATAATTTCTTCTTTTTTGTTTTCCTTTTTTCTAAATTTTCTCATCCCAATGACTTTTCGGGCCTTTTCAATATCATCAATCACCTGGAATTTGTCTCCGGCATTGGGTACGTTTTCAAAGCCCATGATCTCAACAGGCATGGGCGCTTCAGTGTCATCAAATGTTTCTCTTTTATCGCTGAATATTGATTTTACTTTTCCCACAGAGTCGCCACAAATAAAGTAATATCCTCTTTTTAACCTGCCATGCTGAATTAAAACGGTTGCAATAGGACCGAGTTGGGGATCAAGTCGAGATTCAATAATGGTTCCTCGAGAGGGGATATTTTGATAGGCTTTTAATTCCTGCATTTCAGCAACCAGGGTAATCATTTCCAATAAATTGTCCAGCCCATTTCCTGTTTTTGCAGAAATTTCAACCGAAACGATATCTCCACCCCAGTTTTCAACCAGGATATTATGCTGACTCAACTCCTTTTTGACTTTGTCGGGATCTGCTCCTTCCAAGTCCATTTTGTTAATAGCAACAATAATAGGTACTTTGGCTGCTAATGCATGATTAATGGCCTCAATGGTCTGGGGTTTAACTCCTTCATTGGCCGCCACCACCAAAATGACAATATCTGTGACTTTGGCGCCCCGGGCCCTCAAGTTTGTAAATGCTTCATGACCGGGCGTATCAATAAAAATGACCTTGTCTTTGTTGACCTTCAACGTATAGGCACCGATTTTTTGGGTGATTCCGCCTGCTTCTTTGGTAGCAATCCGGGTTTTTCTCAGATGATCGAGCAGTGTTGTTTTTCCGTGATCCACATGACCCATCACGGTAACAACCGGTGCCCGGGGGATTAATTTGGCGTTATTTTCCTTTATATGTTCAAAAAACACATAGTCCTCGTAGGAGACAACATTGAATTCAACCTTAAATTCACCGCATATTCTTTTTACATCGTCCAATGACAATAATTCATTTCCCTGGAATTCACGGTTGAGATATTTAAATTTTTCTCCCACATCTTTTAATTTTAAATTTAATTTTTCACATAATTCTTTAAATGAAATGAAATCAGAGATTTGAATTAGTTCCGGGACATTCTCAAATTTTGGTTTTTCCTTTGATTTGATAACCGGAGGTGGTACAGTTTTTTGTTTCTTTCCCAATTTTGATGGCTGAATTCCTTTTTTTTCCTTTTTTGGTTCTGGTTTTTTCTCTTCTTTTTTTTGTATTTTTTCAGCAGCCGGTTCTGGTTGTTTGAATTCTGGCTCCTCCCTCTCTGTTGTTTTTAATTTTTTTTCCGGTTCTGGTTTTTTTGAGATCTTTTCTTTTATCTCGGTTTCTTTTTCCTTTGGCTTTTTCTTTATTAAAACATCTGGCTTTTTCCCCGGTTCCTTTTTTTGAGTTTTTCCTTTTTTTTCTTTCGTGGGTTCCGGTTTTTTTTCCTTTT
>DAOWKX010000225.1 GCA_030639705.1 Candidatus Aminicenantota bacterium | reverse complement strand
ATATTTTAAGGTTGATTTTCGTTAATGATTGTTTTTAGTTCTTTCAGGTTGCGGACGGCCTGGCCTTTGTAGTGGTTGTTGCCGGAGATGAAGATTGTTTTAGCTAGATTGGATAACTTTTTTATTTTTTCAGCAATCTGATTGAGTTCCCTGGTAGAGTAGCTGTAGTTGTAGCGGGCATCCCGGCCCTGGTTGGAAAACCAGGATTGATAGTTGCGTCCGTGAAGCCGGAAATATGAAACCAGGGGATGGGTGAACTCGGAAGTCAGAGGAAGTGATCTGGAGATGACCGGCTGATCAATGTTCACCCAGATCAACCTGTTTTGTTTGAAAAAATCGATTATTTCTTCCCGGTTCCAGCTGTCATGACGGAATTCAACGGCAAAGGGATAGCCATTGAAACCGGACTGCAGTTCCTCTAAATAATCCATATTTTCGGTGTTCAATTTAAAGGAATAGGGAAACTGGGCCAGAAATCCCGCTAATTTTTTGGATCGTATCAAAGGCTGACAGGAATTAAAAAAATCCCGGAGTTCATCTCCGGTCAACTGCCTTTTATGGGTGAAATTCTGATAGATTTTTATCCAGAAGGAAAATCCGGGAATGGATTCGGTTTTTTTGACCCAGCCACTGGTCAACTTCAAAGAGGGAATACGGTAGAAGGTGGTATTTACTTCAACAAAGTCAAAATCATTGGAAAGAAATAACAAAGGGTTGAAAAAAGCCTCGCGCTGGAGGGGATATACCGTGCCTTCCCAGTCTTTGTAACTCCATCCTGCGGTTCCATACTGGTACTGGGTCTTATGGTTTACCGATTTCATTTTATTTCATCAATAATTTGGTCCTGTAAGCTGAACATCTCTCCGTTATCCCCTTCATGATCATAGCCTGCCAGATGCAGAATTCCATGAATCATCAGTATGAGCAGTTCATTTTTCAGGGAAATTTTCTCTTTTTTGGCCTGTTCCCGGGCAATGGGCATGCAGATGAAAATATCCCCCAGGTAATATCCTTCGGGCAGCTGCTGTTGAATTGGAAAACTCAACACATCGGTGGGGTAATCTTTCTGGAGATATTTTTGATTTAAATCCCGTGATTCATCTTCAGAGCCCAGCTTGATGGAGATGTCTCCTTTGATATCCAGCTTCTGGATTACAGGTTTTAGCCGGTTAATAAAATAATTCTGGTCTAATCTGTATTTATTTTTGATCAGGTTTATCATTTTTTTCCTTGAAATCAAATCCCGGATAGGAGATACGCATGTGGTAGATGGATGAGAGTTTTCTGAGAAATCCATTGGCAATGATGTTCAAGGATTTAAAGGTCAGGCCATCGCATTCATCAAATTGTTTTTCTTCTATATCGGAGTCTATGATCTTCTGAATAATGTTCCGAATCTCTTCATCGGTTGGTTTGGATAAACTTTTGGAAGCCGCCTCCACCTGGTCTGCCAGCATTATGATGGCATTTTCAATATTCTGTGGTTTTTCTCCGGGGTACCTGAAGGTTTTTTCATCCAGGTCATCGGTTTCAACATCCAGTTGCTCCAGGGCCTGGTCATAGAAAAAGCGAACCAGTTTGGTTCCATGATGTTGATTGATAGAGCAGGCCACCACCTGGGGGAGTTTCAATTCTTTGGCCATGTCCATTCCATCGGAAATGTGGGCAATAATCATTTTGGCACTTTCCTGGGGATTGAGTTTATCATGGGTATTATCCGGGTAAACCGTATTATTCTCGGTAAAAAACTGGGGATTTTCAATTTTTCCGATATCATGGTAGAGTGCCATTGCCGTTATCAGATATGGTGATAGATTCAGATCGAGTGCGGCTGTTTCCGATAGGGAGGCCACCATCTGTGAATGATGGTAGGTTCCGGGTGCTTTTTCCAGCATCTCCCTGAATATCGGAAGATTCAGATTATTCAGCTCAATCAGTTTCAAATCATTGATCAGATTAAAGATAATTTCCCACAGGGGGATGATAAAATTTGCCAGAAGGGGGGATAAAACAGCTGAAAAGCCGACAAAAAAAACATTGAAAAGCATTAACGAAATGTCTATGTCGGGGTCTGTCAGATTGAACAACAGTATGCATACAATATTAAACGGA
Source organism: Candidatus Aminicenantota bacterium (assembly GCA_030639705.1). Taxonomy (GTDB): domain Bacteria; phylum Acidobacteriota; class Aminicenantia; order UBA2199; family UBA2199; genus CAZOWT01. Next base: position 3,618 of record DAOWKX010000225.1, on the reverse strand, counting down.
AGGAGCCAGAAGAGACTGGCTTTCAAAATAGCGGATCGTTTGATTCGCGCATAAAATTCAATCGCATAACTGGCTGCCAGATTTCCCACCAGAACATATATTACAATTTTAAAATTCCAATCACATATTATTCCACTTAAGATGGCATTGAGAAAGGAATAGATCACGGCGCTCTGGAGATTGAATGTAAAGGCGATAATAAGAGCTCCGAACGCAAAGGGTATGGCGAAATAAATACTGCTGATTTGATAATTGATTTCAACAGAAATATTTTTTAGGATAATGGGAAATAAAAATATGGATATTCTATAGATTGCCACACTGACAAATAGGGTGGCACTGGTCACCACAAACAGTTTTTTCCTGTTCAGATCAGTGGATTTCCATAAGCTGAAAAACCGCGCTGTGAAAATCAATAAAAAAGCCATGATGGCTAATATCAGATAAAAGGTGGATATTGTTTTCTCTCTGGTTTTCTGTTCAGCAGCAATCAGTTTTATGATTTTAATGTCATCCGGTTTTATTTCATCGCCCTTTCTCAAGATGATTTTACCGGCCTTCAGTTTAATGATCACCGGGTTGATTTGAGAAGCGGCCAGGTTTTCTTCTTCCCGGGTCAGGGTGATTGAATAGGCGAGATTGACATCCATGAATTCCATGAAAATCGAAACAATAATGTCAATGTCTTCTTTGCCGATTTTCTCGCTTTTCAAAAATTTTTTTAAAGAGACCTCTATTTCCCTCAGATCGTATATTTTATCAACTTTCAGGATCTGGGGATCCTTGATTTTGGAAACCACTTTGATGGTACCGGCTTTGCTTTTTTTTGCCCCGGCTTTTGAGGCTAAAATTCCTTTTTTTTCAAAGGGTTTAATGAATTCAAACAATCTATTCGAATTGACTTTATTGAAAACATTTGAGAGCAATATATATTTTAAGGTTTTTTCGGTAAGACCAATTCCAAAGTTTTTTTCAATGGTTTCCTTAATTTTTTGAAGTTCTTTTCTGTTTTTAATATATGTTTTTCTGGACTGTCTTAAAAAATGGTACCATTCATTGATCAGGTTCTTGGTTTTTCCCTGGTTCTCAGAGTGATATTCATAAACCGGAACCACATTCTCAATGGCTGCTTTCCTTGTTTTATCAGTGTTTTCTTTATCTTCAAGGGTGATATCTTTAGTGATAATAATGTCTTTTTTAACAATATCTCCGGTTTTGAGCGTATCGGTCACAATGGGTTTGTCCAGGGGAATATACAAAATGTAAGAAATGGCCAAAATAAATATAATGGCAAATAATATTTTTAGTGAAGACGGTCTTTTCTTGATCTTTCCGTTATGGGAATTATAATCTTTGAAAAAGTTCAGTTTATACTTCATTTTTCTTTTTTTCGTAGGCTTCGATAATTTTTTGGACCAGTTCGTGTCTGATCACATCGGTTGAATTCAAAGTAATAATTCGGATTCCTTTAATGGATTTCAATATCTTGATGGCTTTAAAAATACCGGATTTTTTAGGTTCTGTCAGATCGATCTGTGAGATGTCAGCCGTAACCACCACTTTTGAATTCTGACCGAAACGGGTGAGAAACATTTTCATCTGAGAATTGGAGGTGTTCTGGCCTTCATCAAGAATGATAAAGGCTTTGTTGATGGTTCGCCCCCTCATATAGGCCAGGGGTGCAAGCTCAATGATCCCCTTCTCAATATATTCAGAGGTTTTTTCAAAACCTATAAAATGGTAAAGGGCATCATATAATGGTCTGAAATAAGGATTCACTTTCTGCTGGATATCTCCTGGGAGAAAACCCAGTTTTTCGCCTGCTTCTACAACCGGTCTGGTGAGGACAATTCGTTCCACTCCTTTTTTCAGCAGGTAGTGGAGGGCAACGGCAATGGCTAAAAACGTTTTTCCGGTTCCTGCGGGTCCGATACTGAAAACCAGGTCGCTCTTTTTCATGGCTTTAATATAATTGCTCTGGTTATAGGTTTTGGCGGTGACTTCTTTGCCGTTTAGTTTAAGAATGGATTTGGAATCTATCTCTTTTCCAATCATTTCGATTTTTCCGTCATTGGCCAGGCTCAGGCTGAGATTAAAATCATCTTCATTTAGGTCTCCGTTTTTTTTTATTAATTCCAGGATGTGCTTTAAATATTTTTTAAAGGTTTTTTTATACCGGGATTCTCCTTCAAACATGATTTTGTTGCCGCGAAGGGAAATATCGATCTTAAAAGTCGACTCCAGTTGAACAATATTCTTTTGAATGATGGGGAATAGATCCTGGGAATAAGGATCCGGGTAAATTATTTCTTCCATATTTGATTGTTCCGTACCAATAACATTGGACTCATTATAAACAGCAAAACAACAATTGTCAAATTGATATTGCAGGTCAAAAAGATTAAAAAAAACGCTAAGCGAGTTTCAATAGTTCAAAAGATCGTACCCAATCATCGAAGCTAAGGGCGAGGCCCAGAAATCAAAAATAAAAAATTCAAAAAATTGAATTTTTTTCATTTTTTATATTATTATAATAGCAAGGATAACAAAAATGATTCGAAAGCAGATCTGTTGTCTTTGTCTACTTTTTGTTTTTTCATTTACGTTGATATTCGCCAAGGGTGATGTCAAGTTAAAGCTCCCGGTTAGAATTTTTGTTGGAACCAGCCAGGTAAAAGAACTTGCTAAAGAGAAATTCACACTATTTATAAACAATGAAAAAACCAAAATATTTAATATTTTGACAAAAAATAAATCCATTGGTAAAAAATCCTATATGGGGAGGAATTTCATACTCTCCTTTCAAACAACCGAATATGATCAACAAGTATCTAACGGTATTTTTCACTTCATCACCCAAATTTTACATACAACAGACCGTTTAATGATATTGACTCCTCTGAAAATTCATAAGATTAAGGTTTCCAGAAATAAGACCAGCATGTTGGTAAAAATTGAGGAATTATTAAGAAAGGATTTCCTTACCTGTAAACAGTTAAAATTTTCAGCAGAAGAAGCTTTAAAAAATAAAATAAACAAATTGAAAAAAAGTTTGATCGATTCATACAAAAATATCTTTAATTTTAGTCAAAGTAATAAAGATGCCATCCAATTTCTCAACACTTACCCGAAAGAATTCCAGAATTTCAAGAATGAATTTTTAGTGCCTAACTACAGAATTATCAAGTTGATCACAGAGTTAATGGCCACAAATGGTGGAGAGAGGTGGTGGATTCACTTTCAACACCGAGATATCTCTCCGCTATTTTCCATGACAAAAGTCATCATTGATATGATTAAGGATTATGAATCTTTACATTATAACAAATTGAATATTGATCAAAGTATTGCTCAGCTTAAAAAACAGTTACAATTTTCCAGTTTTTTTCCACAATATCAGTTTTCAAAAGAACTCATAAATAACCATATTAATTATAATGTTATTATGATGGGGAAACCAATGGATTGTGAATTACGTTCCTCCGTTGCTGAGTTTTTAGATCTGGAAAAAATCTTCAGAAATCTAACCCTTTATACCGGTGGTATGATGGTCTATACAACAGATGTGATTGACGGATTAAAAAATATTTCCAGCCATACGGATTATTACTATGAGCT
>DAOWKX010000159.1 GCA_030639705.1 Candidatus Aminicenantota bacterium | reverse complement strand
GGAAGATGCAGTGCATCATTCTGAATTTTGCATGGTTTGTGATACAAACGTGCAAAATAGCTCCAAAAAACGAGAAACGTTTTTGGGTAAAGTGAAAAGGGATAGCGACTACAGCCTGCGAAAAATTTGATGGTAAATTAAGCAGAGTTTTCGTACTTGACAATAAATGGTATAATATGGTTTTAGTGAGATAAATTAGAGATAAAATCCCTGGATATAAAAGGATCACCCGAAGGAGGAAAAATGGGAAAAACGGAAAAGTTTGAATTCCAATCCGAGGTTAAGCAATTATTGGATATTCTGGTCTATTCTTTATATAAGAATAAAGAGGTGTTTCTGAGAGAATTGATTTCCAATGCGGTTGATGCACTCAATAGGGTTCAATTTGAGCTTTTAACCAATCCGGATGTCGAAGACAAGGAACTGGATTTAAAAATTGATATCTCATTTGTGAAATCTCAAAATAAACTGATAGTGGAGGATACCGGAATAGGGATGAGCAAAGAAGAATTGATTGAGAATATCGGGACCATTGCCCATTCCGGGGCCGTTGATTTTATAAAAAAGCTGTCTGAAGACAAGACTAAAGATCAGGTGGATTTGATTGGGAAATTTGGTGTCGGCTTTTATTCCAGTTTTATGGTGGCCAATGAAATTCACATCTATACAAAATCCTTTCATAAGGGTAGTAAGGGATATTTGTGGAAGTCCAAGGGGGATTCCAGTTATACCATAGAAGAGAGTGTGAAAAAACAACGGGGTACCCGAATAGAGTTGATTTTAAAAAAAGAGGAGAAAGAGTTCCTGGACACGCTGACCATTAAAAATGTGATTGACAATCATTCGAAATTCGTTCCCTTTCCCCTTTTTGTCGAGAATGAAAAAATTGACTGCGTGGAGGCAATCTGGACCCAGCCCAAATCAGGCCTCAAGCAGGCTGATTACGATGCATTTTTTAAATTTTTTGTAAATTCTCAAGAGGAACCGGAAGTCCACCTGCACCTTTCTTCCGATGCCCCTGTTCAATTTCATTCAATTTTATTTGTTCCCAAAACCTCACTTGAACTGGTGGGATTGTTCAAAATTGAACCCGGAGTGGATCTTTACTCTAAAAAGGTCCTGATACAAAAGGGGTGCACAGACATCATGCCAGAGTATTTACGCTTTGTTAAGGGTGTGATTGATTCGGAGGACATCCCCCTTAATATTTCCCGTGAGACCATTCAGAACAATATTATTATTGATAAAATCAAGAAACATGTTTTGAAAAAGCTATTTGATCATTTTGCCAAAATCAAACAGAAAGATAAAGACAAATATTTGAGAATCTGGAAAAATTATAACCGGAATTTTAAAGAGGGAATCGCCACCGATTTTGCCAACCGGGAGAAAATTTCCCACCTTCTGCTGTTCCAATCTTCAAAAAAAGGACCTGATGAATATGTGGACCTGAAGGAGTATATTGAAAGAATGGATAAAGAGCAAAAAGAGATATATTATGTGACCGGCCTTGATATTGAATCGCTGGAGAAGAATCCTGCCTTGGAAGCATTTAAGAAAAAGGACATAGAAGTATTGTATTTAATTGACCCCCTGGATGAAATTGTGATCGATCATTTAAAAGAACACCAGGGCAAAAGATTCAAACTGGTTGAAAGCGCTGATATTAAACTTGAACAGGCAAAGGAAACTGAGAAAGACAGTCAGTACAGAAAGGATCTTGAGAATTATATTGGATATTTAAAGACGATATACGGAGAAAAAATCGCTGATGTTAAAATTTCTCAGCGCCTGGTAGATAGTCCGTGTATTCTGGTTCACCCAAACGATGGGCCGTCGGTTCAGATGGAAAAAATCATGAAGATGGTCAACAAGGAATATTCCTTTTCCAAGAGGGCATTTGAAATCAATCCAGCCAGTGCACTCATAAAAGAAATGGTTCGCCTTCACAAAGGCCAACCGGATTCCCCGGAACTCAAGGAGTTATCTCTTCAATTGTTAGATAATATGATGCTGAGGGAAGGGGTGATTGATAACATCGATACGGTTGTCCCCCGCCTCCAGGACATCATGCTCAAAGCCGCCAAAAGTTTATGATTGGTTATTTGGGCTTAATTGTGGTTATGGATACCAAAAATGGTAATACTGATGACCGCAGCCGGTGTTAACTTATCAATAATAAAAATCACTTAAATATTGAAAAATCGTTTCTTTTATACTATAAATTTTTATACGAAACCAAGAGGATTCATTATTTATTCCCCTTGAGATGGAGAATCTAAGAATATTAAATTTAACCGAAAATTTCGGCACCGGCGGAAGCCCGGGTGAATAAAAAATCAATTTTTTTTGATATTTCTTTCCTATTTTAATAAAATATATACAAATATTTATTAATAGTTATGCGCTATCTGATGGAACTTGACGAATGAAGATTTTCTGGAGTTACGCACGGCGTGATGACAGACCACCACTAAAGAAGGTGTCTAATCTACGAGGGGCATTTGAAACTGTTCTGTCGCAGGTTCTCGGAAAAGACTGTGAGATATATTTTGATACGATCTCATTGAACTGGGGGGTTGAATGGAGAAAAGAAATTGAGCGTCTAATTAAAGAATCCGATGGTTTTGTAGCAATTTTGACACCCTCTTATTTCAACAGCAGGATGTGCATGTTTGAGCTACAAATGGCATGCGAAGCAGGCAAAAAGATTCTTCCCATTTACTTCAGAAATTGTAAAGGACTCAAGAGTACGTTTAAGGAAGATGGCATAGAAGCTGAGATTAATAAAAAGCTGAATAAAGCATCTCTAAAGTTAAGCGATATACAGATGAAGGACTTTCGTGAATTACGAAACGAGAAACTTGATTCTCAAAAAGTGGAAAATTTCTTGGATGAAATGGCGGAAGAAATCGCCTAACAAGGCAATTTCACTCGGACGCTCCGCTTCGCTGCCCGCCTGTGAATTGCGGCGTTAGATGAAAAATAGATTAATATTACCCAATTGGTTAGCAGAGACAATTATAAAAAATAGATGATGGAAAAAAGAACGAAAACTGTACTGATCATAATATTGATTATTTTATTCAGTTCATTAGAAAATCTCCCCAGGGATTGTAAAGGAGTAAAAACAATTCATGTGTTAGTTGCCCTTTGTGATAATAAAAATCAAGGCATTGTTCCAGTAATTCCCAAATTGGGTAATGGTGATGAACCGAAAAATAATTTGTATTGGGGAGCACTTTTTGGTGTAAAAAAATTTTTTAAAAATAGCAAGCGTTGGAAATTTTTATATGCGATTCGTAAACCCAGTGACATAATTTTAGAGAGATGCATTTTTAAACATATAAAAAGTGAAACATACCTGGTTGCCGATGCATATAGAGGAAAAAATATTAAAGAGACAATTATTGATTTTCTGGAATCTGCTTCAGGAAAAATAAAAAAGAAAATATCTTTTAGACAGAATTCAAAACAAAGAGTTTTAAAAATTAATGGCTTTGCCCAGCTGGTTGTTTATGTTGGTCATAATGGTCTGATGGATTTTACCCTTAATTCAGTTCCCGAAAACAAAGAGAATATTCAAAGAGATGTAATTATACTGGCCTGTGCTAGTAAGCAGTATTTTCATAAACCGTTATTAAGGGTTGGTGCAAATCCAATTTTATGGACTACTGGATTGTTGGCTCCAGAAGCTTATACATTAGAAGATGTTTTTGAGGGTTGGATATTAAAAGAAGATAGAAAAGGTATATTATTACGCGCAGCCAGAGCTTATAACAAATATCAAAAATGCGGCCTGAAATCTGCCCAAAGACTCTTTACAAGTGGCTATTAAACTAAATCTTGTGCTAAACAGAATTGAATTTGGACATGAAGTTGCAATCATTGATGAAAAAGGAGGTCTTTAAAAACAGAGGTGAATGTAGAGCTTGACCTTGTTAAAATAGTAACCAAAAGGAGGAAAAAATGATGAAGAGATTTTTTTTTCTTATTTGTTTATTTTCAATTTTAAATTTTTCTTTTCTTGATCCAAAAGAAATAATTGGAGTAAAAACGATGCCTCCGGTGGTAATAAAAACACTACCTCAATCTGGTGATACCAATGTCGATCCTTCTTTATCGGAAATTAAAGTAACTTTTAGTAAAGAAATGAAAACAGATAATATGTGGTCTTGGGTAAAAATATCGAATGAGACTTTTCCTAAAGTGGCCGGAAATGTTCATTATTTAAAAGACCAAAAAACCTGTGTTCTTCCGGTTAAACTGGAACCAGGCAGAACCTATATCATTTGGATAAACTCTAAGCAACGCAATGCTTTTAGAGATAAAAATAATAACCCGGCAATTCCATATTTACTGGTTTTTGAAACCAAAAAATAATCCCTTAATGCTTTAATTCCATAAATGGTAATAATTGTGACCGATGCCGGGGTTAAATAAGACCACGGTTTCATCATTTACGAATAAATAAGTCAACTTTCTGTTGAAATTTCTTTTTTATTTTAGTACAATACATACTGATGTTTATTAATAGTTAGGCAATTTGAAAATTTATAATTTATTATAAAAGGAGATTAGAATGAAGATCTATGTAGGAAATTTGTCGTACGAGGTCACCGAAGAGGACTTACGGCTAGCTTTAGAAGAATTCGGGCAGCTTTAATGCCCCACTAGTATAAAAGACAAGTATATTGGTAAATCAAAAG
>DAOWKX010000257.1 GCA_030639705.1 Candidatus Aminicenantota bacterium | reverse complement strand
TAAATGAGGAGCAAAAAATGAAAGCAGTGTCTGATAAATCACAGATGATGCGTCATATTTTGTGGTTTCGTGACCTAAGGAGTAAAGATGTAAAACTGGTAGGCGGTAAAGCTGCCAGTTTAGGAGAAATGATCAGTCAATTACAAGGGGTAGGCGTAGAGGTTCCTGATGGTTTTGCCATGACTGTAAGTGGTTATAATTTGTTTATCGATCAATCTCCCGGTCTCCGGGAATTCATAAAAAAAGAAGTGGCTAAAGTAAGGCATACATTTCAGACATTACAGGCGGCCAAGAAGAAGTTGAAAGCGGAAAAACAAAAAGAACAGGATCAAAGGGCTGATGATCTAAAAAAAAACTATGAGGATTCAAACCGTTCTTTCCAGCGCGTATTGGTTCAGTGTGGAGAATCTATTCGTAAAAGAATTTCACGTGCCGCTTTTCCGGAAGAATTATCAAGGGACCTGGAAAAAGCATATCAGCAACTATGTCAAAAATCCGGGTTGGAAACTCTTTCCTTGGCAGTTCGTTCCAGTGCAACTGCCGAGGATCTCCCGGATGCCTCATTTGCGGGTCAACAGGATACATACTTGAATATATCCGGATTGGATGAAGTAAAAAAAGCCTGTTTGAATTGTTTTGCTTCATTGTTTTCCAATCGCGCAATCAGTTATCGTGAAGATGTTCGCTATTCACAATTGAAAAAAGCGGCAGAAGCAAAAGCAATTGAAGATGAAAAATCCATGGATTATCATCAAACGATTGCCCGGGCAGTGGATCATTTAAATGTTGGTATCTCAGTGGCAATTCAGTTGATGGTCAGAAGTGATCTGGCTTCCAGCGGAGTGATTTTTACCATTGATACGGAATCTGGGTATACGGATGTTGTCTATATCACCGCAGCCTGGGGTCTGGGAGAATATGTTGTGCAGGGGAGAGTAAATCCTGATCAGCATTATGTATTTAAACCCACAAAATCTGTAATCGATGAAAAACCCGGATTAAAAGATGTGAGATTGGTTTATGGAGAGGACGGTGGGGTTAGAGAGGAAGTGGTGCCAGTTCATCAACGGAAGAGTTTTTGCTTATCGCAAGAAGAAGTCATGAAACTGGCAGAGTGGGCCCTGCTTATTGAGAAACATTATGGCCAGCCCATTGATATCGAGTGGGCCAAAGATGGGTTGTCAAATAAACTTTTTATTGTCCAAGCCCGGCCCGAGACCGTCCATTCAACGAAAAGCACAACCGAAATTTATCAGCTCCTTGAACGTCCTGATAAACCGATTATGGAAGGTGAAGCTGTTGGGAATAAAATAGGCCGGGGAGCCATAAACATAATCGAGGATACATCCAAATTGAGTGAATTTGTACCGGATGAAGTTTTGGTGACTGATATGACAAATCCAGATTGGGAGTCTATTATGAAAGTTGCATCAGCCATTGTCACCAATAGAGGTGGACGAACCTGTCATGCTGCGATCGTAAGTCGGGAAATTGGAATCCCATGTGTGATTGGAACCGGTCATGCCACCCAGGTATTGAAAGACGGGCAAAAAATTACGGTTGACTGCAGTGAAGGCCAGGGATTAATATATGAAGGCTTACTCCCTTTTAAGATCAGTAAACTTGATCCCGATAGGATTCCAAAAACCCGAACAAAGGTCATGTTAAATATTGGGATTCCGGAACAGTCTTTTTCCGCCAGCCTTCTTCCCCATGATGGGGTGGGACTGGCAAGAGAGGAATTTATAATCAATTCCCATATTCAAATCCATCCGCTCGCTCTGGTTCATTATGGTGTGCTTGAACTTCTGGGGCACCAGAAAGGTTTACTGGAATATGCTCGAAAGGTGGTATTGCAAATAGAAAGTTTAACGGCAGCTTACCTTGACAAGACTCAATATTTCATTGATAAACTTGCGTTTGGAATTGGCCGAATTGCCGCAGGTTTTTATCCTAAAAAAGTCATTATCCGTTTGTCTGATTTTAAATCCAATGAATATGCCAATTTGATTGGAGGTAAATTATTCGAACCCCAGGAGTCCAATCCGATGATTGGATGGCGAGGGTGTTCCAGGTATTATGATAAACGCTACCAGGCAGCCTTTATTCTTGAATGTAAGGCCATTGTCAAAGTACGCAATGAGATGAAGTTGTCAAATGTGATGGTCATGTTGCCATTTTGTCGTACGCCGGAGGAAGGAGAAAAAGTAAGTGAAATTCTGGGAGAACAGGGACTGGTAAGGGGGGAACCCCGGGAGTCGCCTCTGGAATTGTATTGCATGGCAGAGATACCGTCAAATATTGTCCTGGCTGATGAGTTCAGCAAGATTGTGGATGGATTCTCAATCGGCTCCAATGATCTCACCCAGCTGGCCCTGGGATTGGACCGGGATTCTGAGTTGTTATCCCATCTCTATGATGAGCGGAATGCCGCTGTAAAAAAAATGATTTCTCAATTGATCGAAACCGCGCATCGTAATGGATGTAAAGTTGGAATTTGCGGCCAGGCCCCTTCAGATTTTCCCTCCTTTACCGCGTTTCTGGTGGAACAGGGCATAGACTCAATTTCTCTTAATCCGGATACTTTTATCCAGACCAAGGCATTGATTTTCCTGATGGAAAGCGCAAAGGATAAGGGAATTCATTATGAAGAAATTAATGAAGAATTTATCCATAAGACACTCAAAAAATATGGGAATGATTTGATTCAAGAAGTAATCCGATTAATCGATCAAGAACGTCAGAAAAAGGCAAAAGAACTGAGAATCACCCCACGGCGCCCGGCCAGAATGTAACTATTTATTTAAGAATCAATATTCTTTATCCGTAGATGCATTAACCGCCCGGTTATGGGCCCAGCTTCGAATTTTTTTTATTTGCTCTTCCATGGTCGTGGAAAGGGGGACTGAGTTTCCAAATATGGTGAATAGATCGTCTTCAATGAGGTTTCTATTCTGATTGAAGGATTCGTACATCCCGGAGATAATAACCTGTTCAATCTCGCTGCCTGACCACCCTTTTGTGATCTGCGCCAGCTGGGGGATATTGAATTGAGTGACATCATTGTCTTTGCTCTTTAAATGGATAGTGAAAATTTCTTCCCTTTCTTTTCTGGTAGGCAGATCAATAAAAAAAATTTGATCGAATCTTCCCCGCCTTAACATTTCTGCCGGCAACATGTCTATTCTATTGGCAGTAGCAGCGATAAAAATATCCGAAGTATGCTCCTGCATCCAGGTGAGAAAGTACCCCAGGATTCGAGAAGATTCGCTATCGGTGTGTTTATCAGTGATGCCGCTCTCGATTTCGTCAATCCATAAAACCGCGGGAGCCACTGAATCCATGGTTTTTAAGGCCCGTGAGAATACCAGTTCCGGCGATCCTCCCATTCCTGAATACACCAGGTTCATATCCAGTCTAAATAATGGTAAATCCCACAAAGAGGCAATGATTTTTGCTGCCAGACTTTTTCCACATCCGGATACTCCCATGGCAAGTATACCCCTTGGCCTTTCAAGACCGTATTTCTTGGCTTCCTTTGAGAAGGCTCTTTGTCTTTTATTCAACCAGTCTTTAAGATTATCAAGTCCGCCCATGTCATCCAGAGTAAAGCGGTGAGGGAAGTATTCCAGCACACCTTCTTTTAAAATCAGTTGTTTTTTTTCCAAATGAATTTTTTTTACCAGATCAGCTGATATAACAGTCTGTCCCTGAAATGCCTTCATGAAGGCCCGATATGCTTCGTCAAGGGTTAATCCCTGAGCTGCAATGATGAAATTCTTTTTTTGTAGTTCATTTAGATTGATCTGTCGGCCGGATTTTTCCATGGAATCGAGAAATTTATAAAATAGATTTTTCAACTCATCGTAGTCTGGTAATTCAAATACAACAACATCAATTTCTTTTTTTAAACTATCCGGGAAATACTCGTCCGAAGAGAGGAGAATAATGATTCTTTTTGAATTTTTTAATTTTTTATACGCTTCTCTCAATTTTCGAATTATTTCCGGTGACTCTTTTATAAAAGGATTCAGATCTCTGAAAATGATTATCCCGGGATTATTCTTGTTCAAAAAATAGTTCACTGCACTCACCGGATCTTTGGTCTGATCTACAACCTGATTGTTTTCCGAAATCCCGTTATTAACATCCCAGTAAATCACCCGATTAGTTTTTAATAATTGCTCACTGATTTTTTCAATATAGTTTTCAACCCTTTTTTCTTCATAGGAAACAATTTTAATAATGGGTTGACCTGACGTAATTGAATCTCTTATGGAATTAATGGCTTTATTCATCCTCACCCTCTACAATGAGATCACTGATCTCTCTAGGCTGAAAAATAATAATGTTTAAAAAGGCAGGACCAGAGCCTGCAATTGAAAATTTAAGATTTTTACTCATTATTCTATTTTATTGGGACCATAAGGTCATCAAATGGACAATTACTTCGGCTGCTTTTTGCATGTCTTCTAACGGTATCCATTCGGTTCTGGAATGAAAATTAAGACCACCGGTAAAAAGGTTGGGCGTCGGCAAACCCATAAAGCTCAAGCGGGCACCGTCTGTCCCTCCTCTGATTATATTTTTAATGGGTTTCACCCCGGTTATTTCGATCGCTTTTATTGCCTTTTCAAGGACTTCGGGGTATTTATCGAGAATCATTTTCATGTTTCGATAAGATTTGTTGATTTTGAAATCAATGGAGGCCTTGGGATGCTTCCTGGCCAGGGAATTGACGATTCTTTGTATCTGTTTTTCTTTTTCATTTAATCCCT
>DAOWKX010000103.1 GCA_030639705.1 Candidatus Aminicenantota bacterium | reverse complement strand
CCCTTTGAACGGCTTGCGAATCCCATTTCTCGCCAATATCGAAAATGGGATGAGACGCTCCCAAAAACGAGAAACGTTTTTGGGTAAAGTGAAAAGGGATAGCGACTACAGCCTGCGAAAAATTTGATGGTGAATTAAGGAAATCCTCCTGAAATTATTTCCGAATCAGCCCTTCGAAAAAATAACCCCAAACACAATGGTCTTTTGTTGAATTCGAATGAAGTGCCGAAGATATTACCCGTCCTTTAAGTTAATGTTTTCAGAGAATTTAAATCCAATCATTATCATGTTAAAATAAAAAATATGTGGCAGAAGTCTGGAAGTGAAATGAATTCTAAGCTAAAAGGGAATCAAAAGTTAAAAAAATACTTAAAAAAAGCCTTAATCATTCTGATGCTCCTTTTTATATGTTATCTTATCATTCCCCTTCCCAATCCATTATTTAAATATCAATACAGTACAGTTGTTGTGGATGAGAACGGAAAAATCCTGCGTGCTTTTTTAAATAAAGATCAGCAATGGTGTTTTCCCCCGGATAATCATCTGAACATTCCCAAAAAATTAAAAACCTGCATCCTCACTTTCGAAGATAAATATTTTTATCTGCATCCGGGGATAAATCCAGTTTCTTTATTTAAGGCCCTGTTCCAAAATATATTTTCCGGAAAAATAATGAGCGGTGCCAGTACCATCAGCATGCAGGTGATTAGGCTGGCATTGAAAAAAAAAAGAACCATTGGTAACAAATTATTGGAAATGCTTCAAACCATTAAACTCGAATTGAAGTACTCAAAAAAGGAAATTCTGCAACTGTATATCAATCATGCTCCCTACGGGGGCAACCTGATCGGCTACGGGGCCGCAGTCCAAAAGTACTTTCAAAAAAAGCCAGCTCAATTGACCTGGAGTCAAGCAGCTATGTTAGCGGTTTTACCCAACTCACCTGGATTAATATCCCTGGTCATAAACAGAAAAAGATTGTTAAAAAAAAGGAATAACTTACTTGAAACCCTGCAAAAGAAAAATATTATTAATCTTGAAACCTACAATATAAGTATCCAAGAACCATTGCCACAGGAATTTTTCCACTTTTTTGTTAATGCCCCCCACCTGGCTCAAACTTTAAAATCCAGATCCAACCTTAATTCGGGGACCATTCATACAACCATCAACAAAGAGCATCAGGCCATGATTGAAGACTTACTCAGACAGCACCTTAACTACCTTCAATCACAGGGAATAAACAATGGTGCAGCACTGGTGGTTGAAACCCAAACCAGACAGGTAAAAGCATATGTTGGTTCTCATAATTTTTTTGACCGGGAATTCGGAGGTCAGAATGATGGTGTTATTTCACCCCGTTCCACCGGTTCAATCCTGAAACCATTCTTATATGCGGTGGCAATGGATGATGGTATCATTCTACCCCAAACCCTCATCAAAGACATACCCTCACACTTTGGCTCTTTTTCACCCAGCAACGCAAACGGGAAATATTCCGGTTTGGTAACGGCAAAGGAGGCATTGATCCGCTCCTTAAATGTACCTGCCAGCAGGATTTTAAACACCTATGGTTTACATAAATTCTGCCTTTTTCTGGAAAAAGCAGGCCTGACCACTCTTTTCCGTAAACCGGACGAATATGGACTCACATTAATCCTGGGAGGTGCAGAAGCAACCTTGTTGGATCTGGCAAAACTCTATTGTGGCCTGGCCACCAGAGGAAACTTTTCCCCTCTCAAACTCAGGGTTTCAAAAAGAATCCCAAATCTGAATGGAGGTGAAAGATTAATCAGCCCGGAGTCATGCTATTTAACCCTGAAAATGTTAAAAGAGGTGAAACGCCCGGGAGCTGAATTTTACTGGGAACAGTATTATAATCAAACTCCCATTGCCTGGAAGACCGGTACCAGTTATGGACAACGAGATGCCTGGTCCGTAGGAGTCACACCGCAGTGGACCATTGCAATCTGGATCGGTAACTTCAGCGGTGAAGGTAATCCGAATCTTACTGGTGCCAGTTGTGCAGCGCCCTTGATGTTTGATATTTTCAACCAGCTCCCCAAATCCATGGAACAGAACTGGTTTGGCAGATCAAACCTCAACCTGAAACCGGTTAAGCTTTGTATGGATACCGGTTTTATAGCCGGACCTAACTGCCAAAGAACCACCCTGGCAGACGCCCCCCCCACAATAAAATCCTTGAAAATCTGCCCGTATCATCAATCGATATTCTCTACTCTGGATGAAAAATTTCAAGTATGTTCCCTCTGTTGGCAACCCGGCAATTACAAAAAAATTACCCGACTTTTTTTCCCTCCGGATGTCACTCAGTTTTTGAGAGAAAAGGGAATCATTTTATCTTATATCCCCCCCCATAAACCGGACTGCCCGGGATACACCAAAAATAAAGCCTTGCAAATCATTTATCCTGTTCAAAATGCAAAACTCTGGATCCCCCGCGATTTTGACGGAAAGTTACAAAAGCTAACCCTAAAAGTCGCCCATCAGATCAAAAATAGAACAATCTACTGGTATCTTGACAACATTTATAAAGGCTGTACTCAGAAAAAGCATAAAATGGCCTTTGAAATAAGGGAGGGATGGCATCGATTGGAAGTCGTGGATTCAGATGGAAACCGGGATCAAAAAAAATTCTACATATCAATCCGGTCTAAACAGAATTAAAAATCATTCGAGTGGTTTTATTCGGTTACCTTATAAACTACGTCACCTTCACGTGCTCTTTCAGGGACTTTTATACCCACCGAATCGCCCGGCTCTGCTTCTTCGACATTTGTGTTTTCAATCTGCATGGATTCAATCTCCATCTCAAAATCTGTTGTATGACCTTTGATATGAATCTTATCCCCAACCGTTATCGCTCTGGTTAAATCAATACCCACAACTACGGGACGGGCAAAAAAATGACTGACCTTTCCCACTACCTCTTCGGGCATTTGAAAACCTCCTCAAAATTCTATCAATAGTATACCTCACTCGGTGAGCAAAAATCAAGAGCAGGGAAAAACAAAATCGATTTTGAAATGACCAAATTGACTTCCTTCTTTCAGTCTGTTAGCCTTTAAGGCCTCTTCAGAAAAATGAAAAAACAAATAATGTTTGTACTGCTTATATTGTTGGCCCTTCTCCCGTTACAACCCGCACCGGTTGAAATATTCTGCTCTCCTGAAAACATAACTGCATTTCAAGGTGAAAAAGTCCTGCTCCACCTGAAAGTGAAAAATAACCTGCCTGTGAGCATACGACCTGAATATGGTTATTTTCTTTCCTATCATCTGTATGACCGAGAGGGAAATCTAATCTTATTTGAAAACAGGCGATATGTAATCCCAAAGATACTGAAAAAAAAAAGCACCACTCATTTCAGTTTACCGATTTATTTTGAATATTCCCAGAGCGGTCAATACATCGTGGAATTTGATATTGTAAAAGAAGGTAAATTCTGGGGAGCCACAAAAAACTGGAAAACTGCTAAGATTTTATTGGACTTAAAAAAATTAATCTCTCCTGTCTTTAAACACAAATATCTGAAAACCTTTTATTCAACCCGGAATCAAGACATCAACAAAGAGCAATATTTGCTACGAATAATATTGAAAAACAGTGAGATTGTTAAAAACAACAGAATAGTTGGTTTCTCTCCGGGCACAAACTATCCGCAGATATGGATCAGGGATACTGCCACATTCATGAATTATGCCAAGCATCATTACCCTTTAAAAATACTGGAAGCAAATCTGGAACTTTTTTTAAATCATCAACAACAAAATGGAGAAATACCAGACTGGGTAAGCCTAACCGGGAAAACAGACAAGAATACTGTATCCACTGACCAAGAAAGCTCCCTGGTCATCGCTGCCTTTGAAATCGCTCTCGATAAACCCATATGGCTAAAAAAATGGATTAAAGACAAAACCGTATACCAGAGGCTGGAAATGGCACTGGATTGGGTTTGGAAATACAGAAGAGATAAAAAAATAAATTTAATAAGCAGTGGTTTAACCGCAGATTGGGGTGATGTCGAAAACAGCTATTCCGATCAAAGAGCCACAAAACTTTCACACCTGTCCAAACAGGTATTCTCAATTTATACTCAAGCAAAATACATTCAGGCCATGGACAAACTGATAAAGATATTTCATTATCTGAAAAAAGGAGAAAGAGCCAAAAAATGGAGAGAGCGATTAAATGCAATCTCATCTCAAACCAAAAAAAATCTCTATTTAAAAGACAAGGGATATTACCTGATCCATCTATGTCCTTCAACAAATCAGTATTTTAACATCGAAAAAGAGATCCTGGCCACCGGAGGTAACGCAGAAGCCATCCTGGCCGATCTTATGAACAGAGAACAGATACATAGATTTATAAAAGTGTTAGAGAAAAAAAGAAAAAAATTCCAATTACCAAATGTATCATTTTGTCTTATACCGCCATATCCGGAAGGGTTCTTTCCGCATCCTGCCTTAAGAAATCCCTGGATTTACCAAAATGGAGGCCAATGGGATTGGATCGGAGGGCGATTAGTTAAAGCCCTGTACTTAAAAAATTTCAGGAAAAATGCCACCCAATACCTGATGGAAATCATAAAAAAGAATCTAAGAAATTTCAATATTTTTGAATGGGAAGACAGACACGGGAATTCATTATGGGGAGCAAAATTTTACACGGGAGCTGCCGGAGTTATGGGTGAAGCCATCCTGAAGGGATATCTGCGATATTCACAAAATTTTAATGGATATACATTCCGTCCGTTAAATGAACATTATTCTTTAAAAATCAATAAAAAAGACAGTTTTTTGTTTTCCCGAGATAAGAAAATCAAGATTCACATTCAACATATTAAAAATAAATCAGTATATATTATCAGAAAGTCAGGCAAAACACCCGTATCTGTGAAAAAAAAGGGGATTCATTACCTTGATTTAGCTAAATAACCCCTATGAAACCTGCCTAAAATGAATGATCCAGCATATTAATTGTCTTTTCCACCTCTTTTTCAATGGCTGGGGGCAGTCCTAAAATTTTTGTATCCAGGAATCCCCTTACGATCAATGAAATAGCCTCCTCTTCAGAAATTCCCCGGGACATCAAATAATAGATTTCCTCTTCTGCGATTTTCCCCACAGATGCCTCATGAGACATATCCACTTCTGGATGATGGGCTTCAAGAATCGGAATGGCAGTTATCGATCCCTTATTATTCAATAACATACCGCTACATTCAAGATGGGCCCGGATACTTTTTTTATTTCCGATTAATTCACCCCTGGCAATCACCTGGCCTCCACCGGAAATGGATCTGGATACCACCTCAGCTCTGGAGTCGCGTCCATCAAGGATAACCCTGGCTCCAATGTCATAAACAGAATTTTCAGGCGCATAAATCAGTGAATTAAAAACCCCGGAGGAATCCTTTCCCTTTAAATGGCAGGTGGGATATGATTGGGTAATTTTTGATCCCTTGATGGAAATATAGTTCGAAACAAATGTGGCATGATCATCCACAAAAATTCCAGTACGCGGTCGTACTTCAACTTCTTCAGACCAATCATGAATCATGGTATATGAGAGATAAGCGTTTTTTTTTATATAAATTTCAGTGACTCCAATATGAACTCCGGCATTAACATAATCCGCACTGGCACACCCGTTGATGACATTCAAAGAAGAGCCTTCCTCCATCACAATCAGATTATGAACCTCTTGTTTAAACCGTTCAGCTTTTATGTAGAAGCAGGATTGAAGTGGCAGTATGGCTTTGTGTCCCGGTTTTACCCTGATAAAATAACCGACTGGCCTGGCATTTACAACACTCTGGGTATATTCATCTTTATTCCCCTTCACCAGCTTCCAGAGAAATTTTTTCATGAATTCCGGATATTTTTCCAAAGCCCGACCGATGGATAATAATTCAATTGCCCGGGAACTGGTCCGGGGACCGATCTCCTGATCATTGAGCAGTGTGTAGGATGCACTACGTTGCTTTTCCTCAACATCAAAACCAACATTCAACATCTTGGCTCGATCTCGCTTTTTTATTTCTTTTTTAAGCAATTCTGACATTCTCTGTAGCCTTGCTTTTGAATCAGTTCAAAAATTTCTCTGGCATTTCCAGAACAGGTTAAACAACCATCAATTAACATATATCCCATATCCGCATTCAAATAATTGAGGATCAGTCCGGTATGAGTGATGATGATACCTGAATTACGTCTTTTGGTTAACCGGTCCTCTTTATGGAGAAGGCGTTTAATCGCCTTTCCCAGGATACTGATATTTTCGACATCGACTCCTGATTCCGGTTCATCAATCAAACTGAGTAATGGATTCTGTAATAAAAGCTGAAAAATTTCAGATCGTTTAACTTCCCCGCCAGAAAATCCCAGGTTTATATCCCGCTTGAGATGCTGATCCAGTTTCAACATTTTTGAATAATAATCAATCCGATCACCATTATCTTTATCAGAATTGATAATTTCACTCAACCCATTGAGTTTGATTCCTTTTATGCTTGGTGGTCTCTGGAAAGACATACCGATTCCCATTCGAGCCCGATCTGATGCTGGTAAGTGAGTTATATCAGTTCCCTTAAAAATAATCTGACCCTTCTTTATTTTGTATTTTGGGAATCCCATGATTGCCATAAAAAGAGAACTTTTCCCAACGCCATTGGGACCAAAAAGAATAATGGTTTCGCCTTCAGCGACAGTTAAATTGATTCCCTTTAGAATCGGCTTCCCTTCAACTTCAATGAATAAATTTCTTATTTCTAAAATGGGCACCTCCTGATAACACTATATTATACACTCTTGCTGAATTTATTCAATCAAAGGAGGAAATCCTTAATTCACCACCTAAAATTTGCAAATATCTGTAGAACATTATGAATAAAGGGTAAGGGCAAGCCTTACCCCTACAAAAAAGATAAGAAAATTGTAGGGTGCAACCCTTGCGGTTGCCCCATTGATGAGGTTTTCTCTTTTTTGATGGTGAATTAAGGGAATCATTTACCTGCCTTTACTTAACCAAGAGAGTTGTTTACAATAAAAAATGATATTTGTCGGATTATTCTTTTACTTTACTTCACTGATTTTCATCGGAGTATATCTCTCCAGGAAAAACATCAATTTTGATGATTATTTTTACGCCGGAAGAAAACTGGGTGGTTTACTCATTTTTTTTACCGTAACAGCTTCCTGGTTTGGAGCTGCTTCTACTATCGCTACCCTCGAAGATGCACTCAAACACGGTTTTCGATCTATCTGGATACTGGGAATCCCCACCATAACAACGATTTTCGTTTTTATATGCTTGAATAAAAAAATAAGAGAAACAAAATTTGTTTCACTTCCGGTTTTGTTCAAAAAAACCTATGGCCGCACCGTCGCATTATTGGCCTCATTTCTTATTTTTTTTTTATATGGTTTTATTGGCTGCCTCGCAATTTGTGGCCTGGGGCCAATTCGTCGCACCCATCCTGGGAACCAGCCAACAAATCGCCATACTGGGAGGAGCATTCATTGTCATATTGTATTCTTATATCGGGGGTTACCGATCAGTGGTTTTGACTGATGGAATACAATTTTTCCTATTGATTGCCGCTATTATCTGTTTGCTGATATTTTTCTTCAGAATCCCTGCTCCTTTTTCATCATATGATTTTCACATATTCACCGATCTGCACAAACATGTGTTAATGACCGTTTCCTTTACCCTGGCCTGGGTTATATCACCGATTGTGTGGCAACGAATTGCTTCTGCAAAATCACAAAAAGCCTCCAGAAGGGGCTTATTTTTATCAATCATTGCTATCATTCTTTTATACAGTTCTGTTATTTTTATCGCTATCTCTATCCGATCACTCCCGAATCCGAGCCTCGGACATCTCATCAACCATGCTTTGCCTCAAACAGCAGGCATTCTGGTCTTTATCGGAATCGCCGCCGCCATCATGTCCACCTCAGATACAGCTATCAATCTCGGTGCCTTAACCTTGGTTAAAGACATACTGCCCGGATCGATCTCTCCACAAATGATTCACTATTCTCAGATATCCACTTTCATCACCGGGGGCCTGGCAGCTCTGGTTGCCCTGAGATTCGATTCTATCATTAAAACCCTGGGATTGGCATCAGAAATAATGGCCGAGGGCCTCTTTATTCCCGGCATGGTGGCTTTATTCTATAAAATCAGAAAACCTCTTGCCGGTCTTTTGAGTATTCTGGCAGGAGGAGGATTTGCCATGCTGGTTTTCCTAAATGCCTATGGACTCTCATTGCCTTTGCCAGAATGGCCCGATTCTCTTCCCTATGGTCTACTGCTATCCCTGACAGGTTTTATTATTGGATTTCTCCTGGACAAATCCATTTCTGCCAAAAAAAAGAAGGTTCAATAAAATAAAAAGACGGAAAAAATTATTTAGATGTTTTTGGAACTTTAAATAAATTGTCCAGATATGAATCCGGTTCATAGGGATATGTTTTTGCTTTGGTAAGAATGGCATTGATTTTGTTTTCAAAGATCATCGGATCTGCAAAATAATTAAAATTATCCTGGAGAAAATATAATCCAGAAACATATTCAGGCTCAATCGCCAATGCATTAAGGGCTTCGGTCTTTGCCTTTTCCCTTTGGTCAAACTCCAGATAAAGCTGAGCCTTCATCAAAGGGATAAATGGATTAAGGGGAGCAATTTCTTCAGCCTTTTCAAGAGGAGCGAGGCTCTCTTTTATAAAATTTGGATATTTTAAATTTTTTTTCAAAACCGTTCTGTAAAAATCAAATTCGAGTAAATAAGCAGGCAAATAATTTTTATTTAATCTTTGTGCTTTTTTTAAATTTTTCACACCGTAATAAAAAGATTCCAAACCTGAGGTTTTCTCAAAATAGCTTAGAAATAAAAGAGATCTTGAATAATATACACTGTGACTCAAGGGGTTAAAAAACTCAGCTTTTTTGATCAGATCAAAAGCCTGGATATAATCCCTGCTCTTCCTGGAGCGGGACATACAGGAATCAGCTAAAAAAGGAAATAAATAACTAAAAATAAATACAATGGCCAACAACCCCATACAAATCCATTTGGAAAGGGGATTCAGCGTGGTAAAGTTGATATTCTTCTCAAACAGGCTCTTTAATAAAAAGAGAAACAAGAAAAAGAAGTAAAATTGAAAAATGAAATTGAATAAAAAAGCCTGAAATAAAAGGTATAGAAGCAATATCTTGCTTAGATTAAATATCGGTGAAGAAAATATCTTTCTTAAAATGAAAAAAAGTGAAACAATCAATACAATGAGACCTATTAAACCGGTTTCAACTATGATTTTCAAATATTCATTGTGTGTGCTTTGGGGGATTTTAAAATAGTGTGCCGGTCCCTTTTCCTGTTTGAAATTATACTTCTTTGAAACCTCTGAAAAATTATCCGGTCCCACACCGGTAAAAAAATGATCCTGGCAAATACGCAAAGACTGCTTCCAGATATCAAACCGGTTAAGCAGATAGGGATCATGTTTCAAAGAAAAATGGAACATATCTTTAACCGGATTCGGAATGATAAAGGTCAGTATGATAAAAACCATAATCAGGGGAACAAGCCATTTTTTCCTTAAAATAACCATCAATAAAGTAAATATCATAATACCCAGAAACGCTGCTTTTGAAGCCGAAACATAGACGGCAACTGTATTGATTATCAATAAAAGCAACATCATGGGTTTAAATGATTTCAATAGAAAATAAATGGCAATGATCACTCCGATCCCCGAAGCAATACCCTGCAGAATTGGATTCTCAAAAAAAATATTCTTCTGACTGAATATCGAAAAAATCACATTTAAAATGCAGCATAAAGAAAAAAGAGAAAGCGTAAAGAGGATCAAATGAAAGTATTTCCTTTCATCATTCTTATCAAAATAAAAAAGAAAAAAGTAAAAGGAAATGAGTAATATATCTGTAACCAGGAGAATTGATTTAAGGTAATAAACAGAAAAAAAAACCGAACCTAAAAGAAGCAGGATTATAAATAGAAAACCGTATGAAATAGCAGAGATACCAACATTTTTTATAAAATAAAGCTCTTTAAATAAAAAAAAACAAATGACAATCGAACAGGCTAAAAAATAAATATATGAGGTTTTCATCGGGAAAAAAAGAAAACAAATTATGATCAATAGAAATTCTGTTTCCTTTTTTAGTAATCCTATTTTATAAGCAAATTTCGGCAATGCCATTATAATGATCCTGCTAACAATTTATTTAGCCTCCGGTTAAAGACAATATCTCCTGTAAATGATCCTTTATATATTTATACCATGCGGCATACTGGGGATTTAACCTGTCTTTATGATGAGCATTCGAGGCCTGGAAAAATGCGGAAAAAAATTGGCCCTTATGATAGTGGATTTTTGACATCAGATGATTGGCAAATGCTGAATCCGGGTATAATTTTAATGCCCTCTTCAAATAATTATAAGAGTCTTGAAAATTTTCTTCATTAAACTCAACCAGAGCGCGCGCGACAATGGCCTTGTGATTACAGGGATTAAATATAAGACTTTTCCGGTAAGACTGTTTGGATTCGAGAAAATCTTTCTGATGAAATTGGAAATCTCCTTTTTTCTGATAGCCATCAGATATGGCTCCCAGAACCAACACCATACCCAGTGAAAATAAAAAAACCAAATTTAGTTTAAATCTGAGGTTAAAATGATTTTCCGTTTTTAATGATGCTCGGTACATTTGGGATAGGACTACCACAGTGGCCAGGGCTGAAGAAAAAAAATACAATCCAATATCCAATAAATTATAAATTAAAATAATAAAAAAAGCCGAGAGATATAACACCCTTTCTTTCCGGTCAGGTGGTTTTAATTTTTTTCTCAGAAAAAATAAAAAAAATATTATCAGAATTGCGATTAATACACCATTCTCAGCCACAAATTGAAGAACGAAATTATGAGAATAAATTGATCTGGACTCCCCGGATAAAATATGATTGGATATCTCAGCCTCATAATTTCCCAGGCCGACACCCCATAGCGGACTCGATTGTATCACTCGCAAGGCCTGGTTCCAGTTTGATACTCTTAGTTTAAACGGTTCAAGTCTCTTCACCTCAGAAAATCGTAATCCGGCTACGATGAAAAAAAAAAGAGAGATCACCATGACAACGGGAGCCAAAAACCGAAGTTTTAAAATACCCGACATAAACAAATATATTAAAATTCCCACTGATAAATATAGAAGCCCTCCGAAAGACTGAGTGAGAACCAAATTAAAAAGGCCCAGTGCCATT
This sequence comes from Candidatus Aminicenantota bacterium, assembly GCA_030639705.1. Lineage (GTDB taxonomy): Bacteria > Acidobacteriota > Aminicenantia > UBA2199 > UBA2199 > CAZOWT01. The sequence continues at coordinate 5,225 of DAOWKX010000103.1, read as the reverse complement.
AAGCCACCCCAGAAAAATTTTCTTTTTGAACGAATCATATAGTGTAAGATAAATATGATAAAAATGCAGCATATAATGGCATACAAGGCAGGAAGTGTAAAAATGGAAAAAACTCTACCGCTTTTTAAGCGGATGATTAAAGCCTGGGAATAAAAATCATTTCCAGGTTCTATGGTTTTGAGATAATGGGGAAACAGGAAAAATTTCTGAATTATTCCATATAAAAAAATAATAAGAGAAGATCCGCCAATTGAAAATTTTATTATTTTACTTAAATCAAAGTTTTTGAGAAAAAAGAAAAATGAAATAAAAAATAGAAAATAGATTAAGCGCCAGAAAAAAAAAATTTTAACCGGGCTGATTACAAAATTAATGAGTAAAAAAAAAGCAGCTGGTATAATATACCAGCTGCTTTTTGTCATTTAGTAGGAAATGAAGTTTTAGAGTTTCACTCTGGGGCTGTAGGTAAAAATACCATTTGAGAAGATGATATCATTGTTGAAATCAGAAAGTTGTGTGCAGAGATAATCTCCGAGCTGGTTCCAGCCAGAAAAATTGGTATCTCTTCCGGTAGAAGCAATAGAATAAATATCACCATCACCACCGGCAGCCGTGCCATGAGCATACAGGACTACTCTTCCCCAGCCATCTGCTCTGGGCATCACCTTGATGTAAAAAGGGCAGAACCAGGTAGTACCGGTAGTCGGTAAAGCAGCACTCTGGGGAGCAATTGAAACATCAGCAATATATGCTTCAATTGAAGTTCCAATTGATTTCATATCACCCATGGTCGCCTTTTGTTTTCCTTTTTGAAGAGCTGTCAGCAAATTGGGTATGGCAATTGCAGCAACAATTCCAATGATCGCAACAACAATCAGCAATTCAATAAGTGTAAAACCTCTTTTATTCATTAAAACCTCCTTTTGGTTTTTGTTATAAAGATAGCATATTGTGTGCCAAAAATAAAACGCCCATCTGACAAGCCTTTACCTACCTGAATTATTATTTCTTCATAAAAATTGTCAACTGAAATGACATTTTTTGTCAAAAGGCAGACTGGGCCATCGGCACTCCCGGTTTTTAATGGATATTCTTTACACTTTTAAATTGTATCCCTTTTTGGTATCATATATCAATGAAATCCTTAAAAGAAATTGAATACTGGAAAAATGGTCAGGATTTTCTGAAGGTTCAAATTCCATTTATATCAGGTGCAATGACCTGGATAAGCAACTCAAAACTGATACAAGCTGTGAGTGAAGCTGGAGGCTTTGGATTTTTAGCTGCAGGCAATATGCCCGTTGAAATACTTGAAGAAGAAATCAATATATTGAAAAAGGCAAATGCTCATTTTGGAGTAAATTTAATTACCATTGCACCGAACTACCTTAATCAGCTAAAAAAGTCAATCCAATTGAAGGTTCCCTTAATCGTATTTGCCGGGAGCTTCCCCCGAAAAAAAGAAATCCTTATGGCAAAAAAATCCGGAGCCAAGGTGATGTGTTTTGCCTCTACCGAATCCATTGCCCAGAGAATGATTGACTATGGAGCCGATGCTCTGATTTTGGAAGGAAGTGAAGCCGGCGGCCATATTGGCCATGTGTCGACCATAATTCTTCTTCAACAGGTGTTATTTAATTTCCCGGATATCCCTATTTTTATTGCCGGTGGAATTGCCAGCGGAAAAATGATTACCCATCTTTTTCTAATGGGTGCATCTGGTATTCAAATGGGGACCATTTTTGCCATGTCAGAGGAAAGCCCGGCTCATCCTTTTTTTAAAGAAAGATATAAAAAAGCCCGGGCCAGGGAGGCCTTTGCTACTCCGCAGTATGACTCGGCATTACCGATTGTGGCTGTCAGGGCAATTAAAAATAAGGGAACCGATGCGTTTGGGAAACTCCAGTTGGAGCTTCTCACCAAGCTGAAACAAAATAAAATAACCCGAATAGAGGCCCAGTATGAATCTGAAAAATTCTGGATAGGGGCGTTAAGGAAAGCTGTGGAACAGGGAGACATCCACCATGGATCACTCATGGCCGGACAGAGTGTCGGGCTGGTAGATGAAATCAAACCAGTAAAAGACATTTTTACTGACTTGGTTTTCGAAGCAGAAAAAGAATTTGAAAAAATAAAAAAAATCCTTTCCTGAACTTCAGATCAAAGCGAATCGATCCCCCTCAAATCCTTTCAAACTATCAAATCTTGAATCTCAGCTCAAACGGGTGAATCACATAGCAATTAGATTTCAAACATATTGCTGGTTTTCCATTTGGCTTCGATTAGAATATATGGAGAGCCTAAATTAAAATAACTATGAAAAAATTTTGTCTCTCTTGACACTTTTTTAATATTGATAAAATAGGACAAGAAAGATGTCTTAAAATAAAAGTGTACCGGCTTTTCAATATCTCCATCTTTAAAATGATAGCCGTAAGCCGAAAAAATAAAATTGTTCTCCTCCACAAACTTCAGTTTTAACAGAGAGACCAGAATACCCGTTCCTGCTTCTATCATCAATTTTTTTAAAGAAATAACCGATGGTTTGATAAAAAGGTTCGAAAAATTCACCTGGGGAAATAGGGACCTCTCGGTTCTGAATCCATTTCCAGAAGAAAGTGTGCCGTTATGAAACGCCGAGGATATATTGGATATTGAATGAGTGAATATTCCTTTCCTGACTAAATATTTTTCCCCTGACTGGACGCCTTCATCATCAAAAGGAACGGATCCTGCCTGTTCATCCATCAATGGATTATCCACAATGTTTAATACGGATGAAAGCTGAATCCCTTTTAAGCTGGCCTGTTGACCCAGTTTGAACTGATCAGAAAACTCTTTCAAAACAAATACAGAGGCTTCCGGCGAGAATATAAAAAAACGTGATTTTTTATTCACCCCTGTCTCGTCTGTTAAAGAATTTAACAAATTAAATGCCCTGGGAATCATTCGAAAGGGATCAATATTGTCAAAACAGGTCGAGGTTTGATTTATATCGATCACATTATCTCTGAGGCCGAATTTTAGGATAAGATTAAAATTTGTTTTTTTATATTTAATATTGAGCTGTCGAGTATTGGCAACATAAATTTTTTTTAGATTCTGTGAAAAATAAATCTTTTTCAAACTCAAACCGGGAAAGGAAATCAGAATCTCTTGGATGTTCTCAACCAGATTATCAAAACGCTTATTATCCTCCCGATGTATTGAGCCATCAAAGATATTGAGCTTAACTTTTTCAACGGAACACGGTAACAACTCGGAATAATTTTCCTTTTTATCAGGGACCGTGACCGAACCAATACTGAAAAATGCCGATTTTATGGACTCTATTCCAGGAACAGAAAGTGAAAACCCCACCGGATCCCCGAAATCCCAGAAAGCCCTGACAATAATTCTATCTGTTTTAACAGAATGAGTCGCATGATAATCTATAAATTTCTCATATTCCTGCTTTTCCATTATTACCCGAAATACCTCAACCGTCGAAAATCCAGATTTTTTGCCCTCTTTCAGAATGGTCTCAATCATTGTAATCCCTTGAAACATACAGATTATTGATTTTAACCGATGGCTGCCCCACCCGCACATTCAGGGTTTGCCCATTTTTGATACAATAGCTAATCCCCTTATCATAACGAAAGTCATTGGCAATCATATCAACCGAGTTTAGAATTTCAGTAATATTACCTCTTACCATGATATTCCCCAGAGGAGAAGTAATTCTGCCCTTCTCAATCAGATAGGCCGCTTTTATGTTGAAGTAAAACAAATTTTTGTTAAAAAATATTTTGCCATCTCCAAATTCTTTGGCATAAACTCCATACGGTGTGGATTCAATTAATTCTTCCGCATCATAAGGGCCTGGTTTCAGGTACAGGGCATACATTCGGGGCATGGGTATCTTTGTATAATCCTCTACCCTGGAATGGCCACATGATCGAATCTTCAACAACTCCTGATAAAAAAAATCCGAAATCAAATTGCATAATACTCCCCTTTCAACAAGTCTCGAAAAACCCGCAGTCTCCCCTTCATCATCGTAAACACGGTTTTTATAAAAAGGATCATTTCTGTCATCAATATCCAAGCTGACATTTTCAGAAATAATTTTTTTCCCGATATCATCTTTTGTAATGGAGGACATTCTCTGATAAATATAATCCGCCTCCAGGGAATGACCCAGGATTTCATGAAAAATGATTCCCCCATCACCAGAAGATAACACAACCGGCATTTTACGGTTTATAGATGATCTTTTGGATTTTCGATGGTTGTCCAATATATCCTTTATTCGTAAACTGAGGCCGTTTTGATTGAATTTTAATTGTGCAGTGTTTCCCTCACCTACTTCAATAAAATTTCTGAGGGATGGTAATTTCAATTTTACTAAAATACTGAAATGGTTGAATGTGGTATTTGATTGACTGTTTTGATTATTGATAATCAGGCGTTTCATTGAGTGCATCCTGAAATTAACTTTCCATTCAATTCCCTTTACTGACTCCAAAAAATCAAACAAATACCTGTTCGCCCGCAAAATTTTACCTGGATCAAAAACAACAGACTCCTTTTGTTTTCGCCAGGATTGAGGTAAATTCACTTTGGCAATCCAATTTTTTGCTCCGTTCATTGAATCTAATTCTATGGAACTGCTACTCCAACTTCCATCATAATGTCTTCTTAAAACACCACTTCTTTTTAGAAAGGTATTTTCTGTCTGGTTTTTGGAATCAATGCTAAAAATATTGATTCTGTTATCTTCAATCAGATTCACTGAAAATTTTTTCATTAAACCACATTTCTTTTTGCTGATAAATATTTTTCACATCACATAGCGGCTGATTCGGGCTATCTCGCCAACTAAGTAGTCAACTAATTTTTTTATTCCTGGCTGATTCTCATTTATATTCAAAGAACCTTTAAAGGACGAAAGGGCCTCATTTATCCGATTCAATCTTCTCAAATAAAAGAAACCGACGCTGTTTCTGAGTTGGAAATCTTCAGGATAACTTCGAAACAAACCGTTAATCAGTTTTTGGCCTGCAGCAGAATGACCGTTTCGGTAATACAACTCTGCCTGCAATAGTTCATTTTTAATACCGGATAAATTCAGCAAGCCAATCATGTCGATTGCTTTCTGATAATTTTTATACTTTATATAAAAATCAATCTTTTCCAGGGGAGAGGATCGGTTGAATTGAGTCTCAACTATATCAGTATTT
>DAOWKX010000160.1 GCA_030639705.1 Candidatus Aminicenantota bacterium | reverse complement strand
GACCTGGTATAATTTTCTGGATTTCTGTTAATAGTGGGGTATATCCGCTTAACGGTTTCAAGGTTGTGGTTGAGTACATCTGGCTTTGAATTGAGCACCCTGTCTAACTGGTCACGTTTTCCATTAAAATCAGGAATCAAGACCTCAATCACCAGATCTGGCTGCTGTTGTTTTAGAATCTGAATGGTTTTTGCAAAATGAGTGCTCCCTCCGTCGTTTAAATCATCTCTGGTGACCGATGTGATTACAATATATTTCAATTTCAGTATACGGGACATTTCAAGAATTTTATTTGGTTCCAGGGGATCGAGAGACGCGGGTTGCCCATGATTAACCGAACAGAAAAAACAATTTCTGGTGCAGGTGTTTCCCATAATCATCAGTGTAGCGTTTTTATTATTCCAGCATTCACCAATATTGGGACATTTTGCGCTCTGACAGATAGTGAATAATCCTCTTTCTTCCAATTTTTTTTTTAGGCTGAAATAGTTTTGACCGGAAGGAATGTTTACTCTCAGCCATTTCGGCTTCGGTTTCCTCATCATCTCTTGATTTCTTATGTCTCTCACTATTTTGCTATCTCATTTTTTCAGTTTTTTAATGAATCAGGTAGATGTCTGTTTGCGGAGCGGATAACCATTTTGCTCCATTTGAGGTAATCAGTACCATCTCTTCAATGGTAATGACACCATGATCCTTTAAGTATAATCTTGGTTCAATGGTGAAGACCTGTCCTTCTTCAAGCGGAATAAATGGTAGGTTTCCATAACGATCCCATTTGGGAGCCAGAAGTGCTCCACCATCATGTGCAGATCTGCCAACTTGATGGCCTAATGCATGAGGATATTCCTGGTATCCCTTTGAAGTAATAAAATTTCTGGCAATGGTGTCGATTTCGATACCTGTCACACCCGGCTTCAGTGCTTCAAAGGCCATCTGGATACTTTCAACAATAGTATTCAATCCGTCCTTTACCTGGAGAGGAGGTTCATTTTCATTTTCCCTTAAAATGTACCAGGTTCGTTGAAGGTCGGAACAATATTTTTTATAGATGACTCCAAAATCTATATTGAAGACATGTCCTCTTTCCAATATTTTGTCTGTAGGTCCGGAATGAGCCCCGGATTCCTGTGGGCCTGCGAATACCGAGGGGCACTGTTCTTCTTCCCATGAGGGTTCCAGATTCAGCTTTTTTCTTTCCCGGGTGATAAATTCTGCCACCTGCTTTTCGGTAAAACCCGGTTTTACCTGAGTGGTCACCTCGTGGTATATGTCCAGGGTGACCTGGATGGCATTCTTAATACGATTTATTTCTTCGGCTGATTTCTTTCCTCTGAGAGTAGAAATAATTTTTTCTGCAGGGATAATTCGCTCCAGAAATCCGGTTCCATTAAGCAGTTTTTTTAGTTCCAAAAATTTTCCGTAAGTCAATCCATCAGCAGTGGGTGAATCCGTTGAATAATTCAGCGCTATTTCATGGGGATTGTGTTCTTCTAAAATCTTTATGAGATCTTCCCGTGGTGAGTTCTTATATGAATAAACAGTATCGAAAATGTTCAGACGATCAAACTTTTCCTTATCAAGGTTTCCCAGAATAGCATACTTTTCACCGGTTTTGAAAAATATGAAAAAGGAAAGCCAGACCACACCGGTATTTAATATATAAGTCATAATGGGATCACTCAGGATTTCAGATTCCTTTTCAATGATCATCCAGCAGTCAATATTTTGTTGGTTCAGTATTTGTATGGCTTGTGAAATTTTTTCTTTTTCCATATTCTTCTCAGATTAAAACCTAGATATAACATAATCTTTAATTTTTTTATATGACTCCTGATTAAACTGTATTTCAGAATTGTTCCTTTTTTTCATGATGTAGGTACTAAAATAGATATCTTTCAATTCTTCAATTTTGGTTTGGTAAAATGAAACTTTATTGGTTTCAAATTCATTTTTATCAACGACATTTTTTGTTTTTAAGCGGATGATGGCAATCTCAGAATCATATTGTATTGGGGGAGAACACTGGTTTTTATTCAGAGAAAAAATGATTTCATCCAGATCTTTTTTTTCTGGGAAATGTGACAACCTGTTTCCCCGTTTATAGGAGAAATCTTCGAAACTCAAATTATTTTGCTTGAGGTATTGGCTTAATGGTTTTTCATTTTTAATTCCTTCCAAGGTTTTTTTTATTTTTTTTGCTCTCTCCATGAGAAGTGTCATTTTTTTATCCCGGATATATTTTTCCTTAACAGATTCCTTTATATTTTCAAAGTCTTCAATGGCTGACTCCTTAATGGTTAATAATTGAAGGATTGCCATTCCCTGTCTTAATTCAACCGGAAATGCTATCTGATTTTTTTTCAGGTCAAATAGTTCTTTGGATATGGCTCCCATCGCATCTATCTCTTTGACAGGAGTCCCTTCAGCTAATAATTCTGTCTCAATGACCCTGACACCGATTTCCTTGGCTTTAATCCGTAGGTCTTGCCGGGAATCAAGTTTTTTGTAGATTTTATTTAATTTATCTTTCACTTTCAAATAGGATTTTTCACGCTCTAATATTTCTTTAATTCGATCTTTTGCTTCATCAAAGGTATCTTGTTTTTGATTTGTTTTTTCACTGATCAAAATCACAGAAAATCCATTTAATGTGTCAATCAGAGCTGAAATTTCTTTTTTTCTCATATTTTTGATGAAGCTTAGTTCTTGGCTGGATAAATTTTTCCATTCCCAGTATCCCCAGTCACCTCCATTTGTGGCCTTTTCATCTTGGGAATGGTCCTTAACTTTGGCTGCGAAATTGGAGGGATTCAGTTCTTTGACTATATTTTCTGCTTTTTTCAACATTTCATCTCTGTTTTCCTGATTGTATTTCAAAAATAATCGGGAAACCCTGATTTTTTCCGGAGAGATAAACATTTTTTTATTATTTGTGAAATAATCGTATAGTTCCTGGCGTGGTATATTGATCTCTTTTTTTAAATCTTCATATTTGAAGAAGATGATAGAGCCAGATCTTTTCTCCGGTGATTTAAATAATTTTTTGTTCTGATTGTAGTAGTTTCTCAGCGCATTTTCCGGTGTGTTTATTTGTTGTTTTATGCTGTCCGGTTTTAAAACCATATATTCTGTTTCAGCATTGTCTTTTTCTTTTTGATATTCTCTCCATAAGGTATGATCGTCAATAACCAGTCCATTGGTGATCAATTGTTTGAATTTATCAATGATAATATCATTTTTAATGTCGTTCTCGAATTCAGATATATTGATACGTCTATAGGCAAGGAATCTCTCGTATTCCTTCACTCCGATAAATTCCCCATTTCTTTGAAACCCGGGAAGGGTAACGATTTTGTTTTTCAACTCCTGGTTCGAGGCATTAATGTTCAATTGTGATGCCTCCTGATAGATGATTGTTTTATTTATAATGTTCTGTAAAATCTGTTCCGGAAGTCGTAATTGATTGATAAGGGAAACATTAAAATTATCCTTAAATTGTAATTTATATGACTCTAACGTCTGAAAGAGATTTTTGGAAAAATCCTCTCCTTTTATGATTTCCCCGTTTATTGACAGTAAATCAGATTCACCACCGAATTTATCCATTCGACCGGCTCCCCATTCAACAAATATGAAACCGATAAATGCCAGTATAACCAGCCAAAGTGTCCACGATAGAGATTTCAGGTTTTTTCTCATTGTACTCAACATCTTTTATCCTCCATTTTTATTCACACCTATTTTAGATTTGGTTTTGCCAAAGGTAATGATACGATTGCGATTGCACCGTCTTCATGATTGGCTATTGTGACATTTCCTTTATGTTCTTGGATGAGGTTAAAGGAAATGGATAGTCCGATCCCTTTTTTTTGGGTTCTGTTTTTTGTTGTATAAAACGGATCAAAAGCCTTATCAATATTTTCGAATCCCCCGCCATTATCAATGATTTCCGTTATGGCTCTGGCATTATCGATTGATTTCCGGAGTTTTATGGTAATGCGTCCATTTTTTAGGTTCCGGTCATTTATGGCTTCTGTTGAGTTTTCGATTATAGCCTCAAATACCTGCCATAGAGAAAAATGATTTCCATAAATGTTTATTAAATCATCGGTAAATTCTTTTTGAAAATAAATTTCATGATTTTCTTTTTTGGCACTTAAAATTTTTATTAATTTGTCCAGAAGATTTGATAAATTGATTTCAAGTTTAGTTTGCTTGGATTCGGGATTTAGTTGATTCAATTCACTGATAACATCCCGGATTCGATTGGATTGGGACTTGATTTCAATTAATTTTTTTTTTACATAGGGCGAAACATCATCCCGGAGTTCCATTAAATCAATGTACCCCAAGATACCTGTTAGAGGATTATTTATCTCATGTGCGAAGCCGGAAACAATGGCTGTCAAAGATTTTTGTTTTTCTGACTGAATGATTTGTTTCTGGGTGGTTTTCAATTCCTCCATGGCTTTCTGTAATTTAAGATTGGTAATATTTAAGGTTTTTGTCCTTTCATTGATCTGGTTTTCCAGATGTTTCTGGGTATTTTCCAATTCCACTATTATGGTTTCAAGTTTCACACACATGTTATTGAATTGATTGGCCAGCAATGAAAATTCGTCTTTGGAATTAATCTTAATCCGATAGTGCAGATCTCCCTGACTGACTATTTCCAATCCTTTTTTGATTTCATTGATCGGATTGATGAGCCGGGTGATTATTATTCTCAAAATAATAATTGAGACTACAAATAACAAAATAAAAAGAGACAAATAATATGTTTTCAGTTCAACTATAATGAGATAAGATAAAATCATGATGAAAAAAATGATAATTGTAAAACATATCTCAAATTTTATCTTGATGGAGTTGACTTTAAACATTTCAATTTTTATACCATCAATTCTATTATAAATTTTATGAAATATCAAGTGACTGGTTGTTATCATCCCCGGGCCAAGAGGCTTTTAAATCGTACGGTAATCATGTCAGTTGAAAAAAACATTTTTTTATACTATAATTCTTTATATAGAAAATAAATTTTGTTGTTTTTTGTTGTTGACAAACACCTTAAATGGTGTATAATGGTCTCGTTTTTTCTTCGGAGAAGAAAATAAGGATCTTTGAAATCTGAGCAGAGTAATTTTTTGAGTAAAGCCAATTATTAACCTAATTTTCAAATCTCTAACTTGATATTGAGAAGTTTAATCCTTCGGGATTAAATTTTTCAAATATTTAACTGGAGAGTTTGATCCTGGCTCAGAGTGAACGCTGGCGGCGTGCCTAACACATGCAAGTCGAACGTGAAAGTTCTCTTCGGAGAACAAGTAGAGTGGCAGACGGGTGAGTAATGCATAGGTAATCTACCTTCGAGTGGGGGATAACTTATCGAAAGGTGAGCTAATCCCGCATAATGTAGTGATACACAAGTGTTGCTAATAAAGGGGGGGATCCTTCGGGACCTCTCGCTTGAAGATGAGCCTATGTCCTATTAGCTTGTTGGTGGGGTAATGGCCTACCAAGGTTATGATGGGTAGCCGAGCTGAGAGGCTGACCGGCCACACTGGAACTGAAACACGGTCCAGACTCCTATGGGAGGCAGCAGTGGGGAATTTTGCGCAATGGGCGAAAGCCTGACGCAGCGACGCCGCGTGAGGGATGAAGGTCTTCGTGATCGTAAACCTCTGTCAGGAAGGATTAAATGTGCAGG
>DAOWKX010000172.1 GCA_030639705.1 Candidatus Aminicenantota bacterium | reverse complement strand
GGATACTTTTTTGGCAGGCTTTTTACGCTCTCTTGATAAACTCCGGATTCTGGAAAAATTATTCAGGAGTGTAATGTATTCATGGCTTATTTTTTTAAAGTCAGATGATATGATTCGGACATTTCTCAATAAATCAGTTATATAAGCCATATTCTCCTGATTACCGGAAAAATACGCTTCAAGAGTGCAATAACTTAAAAAATAACTGGCCACGGAGATAAAAACCTCATTTATATTGCGGATAGATTTCTGGGTCTGAAAATCAAAAAAACGAATCGATTTCGCCTCTCCTCCCCAGAACTCAATCCGCACCGGGTTTTCCTCACTCACCAAAAATACATCTACAATGCTGCCCCGCCAGGATAGGTCACCTTTCTGGTCCACGAAATCCCTTGATTGATAGCCCATATCTATCAGCCTGGAAAGAAATTGATTCCGATCGATGCGATCTCCTACCCTTAAAGAGAGGCTGAAATTTTTTAACCGGGATCTTTCTTCTATCTTTATACTCAGGGCTGCCATGGTGGAGATAACAATCAATCTCTTTTGTCTCAATAATTCCAATAACAGCTTAATTTTATTCGACAGTGCACTGAGATCGAAATGGTTATTAACATAAGGATCCTCAAAGGGAAGTTTAAAATAGCAAATGGATACATCATCTTTTCCCAATAGCTTTAACCAGGATTGAAGTTTTTTTTCCTTTTCTATAAAATTTTCATTCTCCCCTACCAGCCAGATTAAATGTTCATCGAGTAAACTTCCAATAGCTGCAACAAGCAATTCTCTTAAATCAGGGTCAATATTAATGATATCACGTATTTTTTTTGATTTTAGAGTTTCTCGAAACGAGTTGCTGAAGATATGTTCAATCATACTATTCCCCGAAATTCAACCAGGAATCAACTGAATATTTTGTGAACATCAAGAAACATAGCGGATCAGGATACCTCTACCAAATGTTGGAGTATTTTAATCACCTTCACCATATTTTTTACATTGTGTACGCGAACGATGGAAGCCCCGTTTAAAATGGAAATGATATGGGCGGCAACTGTCTCAATTTCTCTCTTCCTGGGAATTTTTTCTCCGGTTATTGTACCCAGAAAAGATTTTCTGGATAGTCCGATCAAAAGCGGACATTCAAAATCATTAAATTCATTTAAATGCTTAATGATTTCTATATTATCCTCAAACCGTTTTCCAAATCCGATTCCCGGATCGATTATCAGTTTATCTTTTCTGATTCCTTTTGACATCGCATATTCAATCCGTTCGCTAAAATATTGTTTGATTTCTCTAACAACATCTGAATAATACGGATTTTTCTGCATATTTTCCGGGGATCCCTGCATATGCATCACCACAACAGGTACATCAAGAGAGGCAATGGTGGAAGCCATGTTCTCGCTAAATCTCAGACCGGAAATATCATTGACCATATCAACATCAGCTTCCTGAACCGCCACTTTGGCTACCCTATCTTTATAGGTATCAATGGAAACCAAAATCTCAAATTCCTTCTTCACTTTTTCAATAATCGGAACGATACGATCGATCTCTTCCTCTGTGGTTACCAATTTTGCCCTCGGCCGTGTACTCTCTCCCCCAATATCAATGATATCGGCACCATCCCTTACCATCTTTGCGATATGTTTCAGTGCATCATTAATTTTCAAATACCGCCCTCCATCGGAAAAGGAGTCAGGTGTCACATTCAGTATCCCCATGATAACCGGGGATTTCAATTCAACAAATCTTTTTCTTAAAACCAATTTCATTTTGAAATCCTAATAATGCAAGCATATCATAATAAAGGGTAAAAATTCAAAAACAAGAATCTTCTGCCAAAGACCAAATCCCTCTGGATTCAACTATTCTATATCTAAATGACCGTTAAACTATCCCTTTCTATCCATCCGGCAATTTCAGAAAAAGCTGAAATTTGAACCCATTCCCTGCTTTTTTCCATAATCTTAACCTCTAAACCCGGATAGACTGTGAAAAGAACTGTGTTATCATCTCCGGGACCACTTCTCAAGTGGGAGTTGGGCTCGATAATAACCGCAAGGTTATGATTACTTTGCTTTTGGTTTCTGTATAAATGGGTGGCAGAGGCAAATACGGATAACAATAAAGAAAAGAAAAGCAGGTACAAAATTACCTTTTTTTTCCCCATTTTTATCACCATGAAAATAGAAATGTTCAGCACTAAGATAAATATGATCAGAAACCAGGAGATCAAATTGATAGAAATCAGGGATTCAATCTTCAATAATATTTTACTAACGAAATCAACTTTTTGTTCAGGTATTTTGTTTTTAAATTTTTTGTTTACAATTTTTATATTTTTCTCAATCGAAGAATGTAAAGGTTTGAACTTTCTTGCCCGT
>DAOWKX010000185.1 GCA_030639705.1 Candidatus Aminicenantota bacterium | reverse complement strand
CCACTTATCGATGATATTATTATGCCGCTCATTGGCAGTTAGAAAACCATCATTGTACATTTTTTCAATCCGCTCAAGATCCTTTTCGGTTTTCCTGATAATGTCTTCTTTTTCCGGGGGGACCACCAGATCGGAAATACTGATTGTGAAACCAGCTTTTGTGGCATATTCAAAGCCTGATTCCTTCAGCCGATCAAGGGTCTTATAAGTGGGTTGAAATCCCTGTTTTAAATAAATGTAATAAATTAGATTCTGAATTCCTTTCTTCTTCAGTAATCCGTTGATAAAAGGGGTCCCTTCAGGTAATAATTGATTAAAAATGACGCGTCCGGGAGTTGTAACTAACAGACGGTTATCGCCTTTTTTAATTTCAGTAATCGGGCAATTCACAATATCCTGAGGGTCCAGAATATAGGCATCCAAATTTTTATGTTCCCCGCAAAACTTGATTCTGACCTTAGCATTCAAATTGACGATTCCACTTTCATAGGCCTGCAATACATCCTTTTGGGAACTAAATATCATATTTTCACCCTTTAGATTCTTTTTACTGAAGGTGAGGTAATAAAAACCCAGAATCATATCCTGGGTGGGAACGGCCAGAGGCTTCCCATTGGCAGGAGATAGAATATTATTGGTGGATAGCATCAGTATCTTCGACTCAGCCTGGGCTTCTAATGAAAGCGGAATATGCACTGCCATTTGATCACCATCAAAATCCGCATTAAAAGCAGGACAAACCAGAGGATGTAAATTAATGGCATTCCCTTCAACCAGCAGAGGCTTAAAAGCCTGTATCCCCAACCGATGTAAGGTGGGAGCTCTGTTCAGAAGGACCGTGTGTTCCTTAATCACCTCATCGAGGGCATCCCAGATTTCATCTCTATTTTCCTCAACCCAGGTTCGAGCAACCCTCAGGGTGGTTACCATTCCTTTCTTCTCAAGTTTATTATAAATAAAGGGTTTAAAAAGTTCTATTGCCATCTTTTTGGGAATACCACATTCATCCAATTTCAACCTTGGATTTACCACAATAACTGATCTCCCTGAGTAATCAACCCGTTTTCCCAGCAAATTCTGTCGAAATCGTCCCTGTTTACCTTTCAAGGCATCAGAAAGGGATTTCAATGGCCTCTTCTGTGAACTCATGTAACTCTTGTTTCGCTTCTGGTTATCAAACAGGGCATCAACTGCTTCCTGAAGCATTCTTTTCTCATTTTTTATGATTAATTCAGGTGCTTTCAAATCAAGTAAGCGTTTCAAGCGATTATTCCGATTAATCACCCGCCGGTATAAGTCATTAAGATCCGAAGAAGCAAATCGTCCCCCATCCAACCTCACCAATGGCCTCAGGTCCGGAGGTAATACCGGGACGACATTCAATATCATCCACTCCGGTTTATTACCGGAATTTAGAAAATCCTCCATCAATTTCAACCGTCTTGACATATTTTTCTTTTTTTGAATAGATTTTTCGACTTTTAAACGTGATTTTAAAACCTTTACCTCTTTATCCAGATCAATCATCTTCAGGAGTTCATAAATGGCTGCGGCTCCCATTTCAGCTCTAAATGAATTCTCTCCATATTTTTCAACCAGATTAATATACTCTTCTTCTATCAAAATCTGTTTGAATTTCAGATTGGTAACTTTTCCCGGATCGATAATAATATAATTTTCAAAATAAACAATATGTTCCAATTCCTTAGAAGTGATTTCAAGCATTATCCCTATGCGTGATGGAATTCCCTTAAAAAACCATATATGGGCCACTTTTGAATTTAACTCTATATGACCCATCCTTTCCCTTCGGACAGCTGATAGAGTGACCTCAACTCCACATTTTTCACAAACAATCCCATTGTATTTTAAACCCTTATACTTCCCACAAAGGCATCTGTAGTCCTGGGTCGGGCCAAATATTTTGGCACAAAATAATCCATCTCTCTCAGGCTTAAAGGTTCTGTAATTGATGGTCTCCGGTTTAGTAACCTCACCGGAGGACCAGCTGGTTATTATTTCAGGAGAGGCAATACTGATTTTAATCTTACTATAATCCATTATGTTTACGTCTTTGGATTCTCGTTTGACTTTTTGCATAATGACTCTACTCCTTAAGGTATACTCGCAATATTCTCTTTAATTTTGGTTTCATCGCTGATCTTTTCTTTTTTAATTAATTCCACATTGAGTGCCAGGCTCTTTAATTCTTTTATCAGCACATTAAAGGATTCAGGTAATCCCGGATTGAATTCCATGGTTCCTTTTACAATAGCAGAATATATCTCATTTCTTCCTGCGATATTATCGGATTTTATGGTTAAAATTTCCTGAAGCAAGTATGCTGCACCATATGCTTCAAAAGCCCATACTTCCATTTCTCCTACACGCTGTCCGCCAAACTGGGCTTTTCCGCCCAGTGGTTGCTGTGTGATTAAGGAATAGGGTCCGGTTGATCGGGCATGAATCTTATCATCCGCCATATGTTCCAATTTCATCATATACATGTAGCCAACAGTTACTTTATTCTGAAAGGGTTCTCCGAGAATGCCATCATATAAAGTCACTTTCCCATCCTCGGGTAAACCCGCCTTATTTAGATAGAATTTAACATCTTCTTCAAGAGCACCATCAAAAACCGGTGTCTCAAAATACATATTTAACAATTTCCCGGCCCATCCCAGAATCAACTCGTAAATCTGTCCCACATTCATTCTGGAAGGAACACCCAGAGGATTTAAGATAATATCAATTGGGGTTCCATCCTCCAGAAAGGGCATATCCTCTTCAGGTAATATCCTGGATACGACTCCCTTATTACCATGCCGTCCTGCCATTTTATCTCCGATCGAAATGCGCCTGTTCACAGCAATAAGTACCTTGATGATTTTGATGATCCCCGGTGAAAACTCATCACCTTTCTTCATCTGATCAATCTTTTCCTGCAACTCTTTTCTCAATGCATCCACATGCAGTCTGGTTTTCGCTTCAATTTCCAGAATTTTTTCTTTATTATTTTCTGATATACTTTTCTTTATGTTTTTTAAGAACTCTTGGTCTATCTGTTTCAAAACACTGGGTAGAATTTTATTTCCTTTTTTATATTTTGTATTGTTATGAGAAAAATGACCGGTTAATTTTACATTTTTCAGAATGTTGGAAATTTTTTGAATTTTATCATTGGTCAGGATTTTTTTCTCATCTGAAAAATTTCGATTTAATTTGGATATCTCCAGATCATCTATTTCCAAGGATCGATCATCCTTTTTAAATCCCCTTCTGGTAAAGATTTTTATATCAATAACCGTACCCTCCACACCAGGCGGACAGTAAAGGGACGTGTCTTTGATCTCAGACGCCTGTTCACCAAAAATGGCCCGTAATAATTTTTCTTCCGGTGATAACTGTGTTTCACCCTTGGGGGATACTTTTCCCACCAGAATCTCACCGGGCCTTACTTTTGCACCAATGCGGACAATACCGTATTCGTCGAGATTTTTTAAAACGCCTTCAGACACTCCTGGGATATCTCTGGTAATCTCCTCCTTACCCAGCTTCGTTTCCCTGGCTTCGATGGTTTCTTCAACAATATAAATCGAATTAAACACAGAATCCTTGACCAGTCGTTCACTGAGAACGATGGCATCTTCATAATTATACCCTCTCCAGGGTAAAAAGGCAGTAAGTATATTTCTTCCCAGAGCAAGTTCACCTCGATCCGATGCGGGTCCATTACAGAGAATCTGACCCTTCTGAACCTGATCCCCGACCGTCACCAATGGCCTTTGATTGATCAAGGTATTCTGGTTTGAACGCCTGAATTTCTTCAGTTCATAAAGATCTGCGCTGATCTCGGTGAAATCACCCTTATTCTCATTCTCACTTTCCGTTTTAATGATGATTCGTTCGGCATCGGAATTCATCACTACACCGGATCGTTTACACACGATCCCAACTCCCGAATCTCTGATTAGTTTGTGTTCCATACCGGTACCAACGATCGGGGCTTCTGGATTCACCAGCGGTACTGCCTGTCTCTGCATGTTGGAACCCATCAAGGCACGGTTGGCATCATCATGTTCAAGAAACGGAATTAATGAAGCCGAGACAGAAACAATTTGTTTGGGAGAAATATCCATATAATCAACTTTTGCCGGATCAATAAAAACGGTTTCGGTTCCCTTTCTGGCACTCACTCTCTTGGTCACAAAGTATCCGTTCTCATCAAGCTTGGCATTGGCTTGAGCGATAACATATCCCTCTTCTTCCCAGGCAGTTAAATAGAAGGGATAATATTCAAACAGGAAAATCTGCTTTTTTAATCTCTTCAATCGTTTTATCTCTTTCTCCAACTCATCTTCTCTCACCAGTTCATGGAATTTAAATTTTGATCCTCCAGGATATAGAATCTTGTAATAGTTGATCACTCTGCTATTTTCGACTTTCCGATAAGGGGTTTCGATAAAACCATAATCATTTACCCGGGCATAGGTTGTGAGTGAAGAAATCAAACCGATATTCGGACCCTCGGGAGTTTCAATAGGGCATACGCGTCCATAATGAGAAGAATGAACGTCCCGAACCTCAAAACCGGCTCTCTCTCTATTAAGCCCGCCAGGTCCGAGTGCTGAGATCCTTCTCTTATGAGTGGTCTCAGCAAGGGCATTGGTCTGATCCATAAATTGAGACAACTGGGATGTGCCAAAAAATTCCTTTAACGCTGCAAATACTGGTTTGGTGTTTAGCAGTTCGCGGGGAAGCATGACTGATATATCAGCCGCATTGGTGATTCTTTCTTTAATAATTTTTTCAAGTCTTGCAAGTCCAATTCTGAACGCATTTTCAACCAATTCACCAACTGCTCTAATTCTTCTGTTGGCCAGATGGTCAATATCATCAACTTTTAATTTTCCTGTCCTGTCATACTTTAATCTTAAAAAATATCTGACAATTTCAATTAAATCTTCAACGGTTAATATATTGACATCTTTATTAAAATCTTTTTTTAGCTTCAGTTTGATATTTAGTTTTAACCGACCCACAGATGATAAATCATACCGCTTGGGGTCTTTCATCATATTTTCAAAAAATTTCTTTGAACCTTCAAGGGTCACCGGTTCTCCCGGTCTCAATTTTTTAAACATTTCAATAAAGGCATCACCCTGGTTCTTTGAAACCTTATCCTCTCCTTCAGTCTCGGTTTGGATAACCACTTTCTCGGTTAATTCGACATCTTTTCTCTTTTTATCTTTTCTCAGAGTATAGGCTATCATTGGTCCATACTCTTCTTCTTCACTTTCGGGAAAAAAAACCAAGAATTCAGTATCGAGCTTTTCTAATTTTTTTACCTGAACCGGAGAAATGGATTCATTTAATTCTAAAATATTTTCGAGATCACAAGCAGAGAAAATATCTTCCAGTGATTCAATATCAACCGGGATATTCTCGATACCCATTTTATCAAGATCTTTGATGTGCTTGATCATTAATTTCGAACCGGATGGAAGAATTTCCTTTCCCTTGGAATCATAAACAGAAGCGGATAACACACTGTCTTTTAAAAACCTAGAATTTTGAAAATATATAATCCCGTCTGAAACACGGGCATTTATAATGGTATAAAATTTCCTTAAGATTTCAATATCATCATCGAGACCCATTGCTTTTAAAAAGGTCGTTATATTAATTCTTTTGGTTTTTTTATCTAACCTGATCTGGAGCAAATTTTGTTTTTCTTCCAACTCAATCCAGGCTCCGCGGGCAGGAATTATTTTTGCAGTATATTCCCCCCAGGATTTACCCGGAAGAAAATAGACTCCCGGCGATCTCTGCAGCTGAGATACAACCGCTCTTTCGGTTCCATTGATGATAAAGGTTGCCCTATCTGTGATGTACGGGATTTCACCAAAGAAAATCTCCTGTTCTTTGACATCTTTAATGACTTTCTCTCCCTTTTTATCCTCATCATACAGCGCCAATCTTAATTTAACCTTAAGCGGAATCGAATAATCAAACCCCTTATCGAGACACTCCTCGGGTGAATATTTAATTTTCAGTCTTACCCTATCTCCACAGAGAGAACAGGTTTTATGAGTGACACTACCCTTTGAAATACATTCTGGACAAACAGATTCCTGGCCGGTTCTGACATCTGAACTTAATAGGGCGCCGCATTTGGAACAAAAGGGTTTGGAATTTTCAATGCCTTCTAAATTCCCGCATTTGCAAAACCAGTCTCCCAACGAATAGGAATCAAAATTGAGAATGGCGTTTTCCTTAAAATCAGAAATCGGGAAAATCGCTTTGAATGCAGCCTGAATACCGATCTCCCTTCTCTTTTCTGGCAATTCATCTATTTGCAAAAGAGTTTTATATGATCTTTTCTGGATCTCCAATAAATCCGGAATGCCAATCGGGGATTTTATTTTTGAAAAGTTAATTCTATCTATATATATATTTTTTTGCATACTCATCCTTATTATGTTTTTTTTATTCATTTCAAAAAAAACATCTATTTAATCTCGACTTCAGCACCTACTTCTTCAAACTTCTTCTTGATCTCATCGGTTTCTTCTTTGGAAACTCCTTTTTTCACGGACCCGGGAGCCTTATCAACGACTTCCTTTGCTTCTTTTAGTCCCAGATCTGTAACCTCTCTTACAACTTTAATCACATTGATCTTTTTTTGTCCTACATTTTTAAGGATTACTTCAAATTCGGTTTTTTCTTCTGATTCGGTTCCCTCTGCTTCTGCAGGAGCTGCGGCTCCAGACACAGGCATGGCAGCCATTTCAGCTTTAATACCATACCGTTCTTCGAATTCTTTGATATACTTAGACAATTCCAGGACTGTCAACTTATCCAGATGCTCAAAGAATTTTGCTTTGGTGATTTCAGGCATTTTGATTCTCCTCCTTCTCTTTTTTATCTTTTAAATTATTCAGCAAAATCATCATATTTTTAAGAGGGGCTGATAAAGTCATTCCAAATTTCTTTAAAGGCATGGACATTGAGAAAGCCAGTTGGGACATCAATTGAGGTTTACCCGGCAGTTTGGCTACATCTTTAATTTCAGTATCATTAACAAATCGTTGTTCAATAAAACCTGCTTTGATCTTTATATTTTTGCTCTCTTTTTCAAAATCAACAATTGTCTTGGCCACTTCAATAAAATTTTCATCGCCATAGGCCACTGCTGTTGGACCTATAAAAATATTTTGATCAAAACTTTTTTCTTCTCTTTCAAAATATTTTATGGCCAATCTATTTTTTATAACCTTGATATTTGCATCAATTTTTCTGATCCTATTTCTCAATTCCTCCATCTCTTTAACTGCCAGGCCTCGGTAGTCAATCAAATAAACACCATTATTGCTAAAAATTTCACTCAGTATATCAACCTGTTTCTGTTTTATCTCCAGGTTTTTTCTGCTTGCCACAACATCCTCCTATTACTTATCAAATTCCAGAATATTAAGTTTGATTGAAGGGCTCATGGTTGAACTCAAGAAAGTCGAACATATATATCTACCCTTTAATGAAGCTGGCCGCGCTTTTAAAACAGAGGTCACAAAACTCGAAATGTTTTCCATGATTCTTTCTTTATCAAAAGATATTTTGCCAACACTGCAATTGATAATACCGGTTTTATCCACTCTGAATTCCACCCTGCCCTTTTTTATCTCATCAACACATTGCCGGACATCAAATGTGACAGTTCCCGCCTTGGGACTGGGCATCAACCCTCTGGGGCCTAAAACTTTTCCTAATT
>DAOWKX010000076.1 GCA_030639705.1 Candidatus Aminicenantota bacterium | reverse complement strand
GTCGCTATCCCTTTTCACTTTACCCAAAAACGTTTATCGTTTTTGGGAGCGTCTCATCCCATTTTCGATATTGGCGAGAAATGGGATTCGCAAGCCGTTCAAAGGGAAGCCGACACGCCTTCTTGATCTTGTTTTGGGGAAATATCCAAATCTAGGTGGTGGATTTCGGGATCTTCATTAAGTTGACTATAAAATATTGACATGGTATAAAGTTACCTTTTAGATAAAAATGAAAAGAATCAAGTCAATTCTGGTTATAGATATTTGGATAATAATTTTGTTATTTCATTTAAATTGTACAACCCAACCTAAACCAACGCTAAAACCTTCAACTAAATCACCCTCCAATTCTTCAATACAAAAAAGTGAAGAGAAATCCGAAGCAGAAAAGTCCACTGTTGTTCACAATCAAGAAAAAAAAAAGGGGCAGGTTGATTCTGAAGAACCTTATAAGGATGAGGAGCTTATCCAGGAAAAAGAAAATTCAGCTGAAATATTAGAAGAAGCTCTGGATGCCTATCAAGATGCCCAGATTGCCTGGGAGAAAGCAGATATTGATACAGCATTGGCAGCGCTGGATGAAGCCTATAGTATCATACTTAAATTGGAATTAACACCAGAATCTCCACATTTCCAAGAAAAAAATGACCTCCGGCTACTTATCGCCCAGAGGATTCAGGAAATCTATGCTTCTCACCTTATTGCAGTTGGTGTTAACCATAAGGCAATACCACTTACAGAAAACAAGTATGTCATGAAAGAAATAGAACGTTTCCAGACCAAAGAAAGACAATATTTTCTGGATGCCTATAAGCGGTCGGGATTGTATAGAGAGATGATTCTGAAGCATTTGAAAAAAGAAGGCCTGCCGAAAGAACTATCCTGGATTCCAGTTATTGAAAGTGGCTTCAAGGTGAGAGCCTATTCGCGCGCCCGCGCCCTGGGACTCTGGCAATTTATATCTTCGACCGGATATCGCTTCGGATTAAAGAAAAACCGGTGGATTGATGAGAGAATGGATCCGGAAAAATCCACTCAGGCTGCGATAAAATATCTAAATGAGCTTCATTCAATTTTTGGAGATTGGACCACTGCTCTGGCTTCTTATAATTGCGGGGAATTCAGAGTTCAGAGAGTCATTCGGGCCCAGCGTATCAATTACCTGGATAATTTCTGGGATCTTTTTGTGATGCTTCCCAGAGAGACAGCCCGTTTTGTTCCACGGTTTATTGCCACCCTCTTGATTATCAAAAATCCCGAACAGTACGGGTTCACTCTTCCAACTCCTGATCCCCCGCTGAGGTATGAAACCTTGACAGTCAATCGTCCCCTTCGCCTTTCTTCGCTCTCGAAGTTGTTGAACCTGGGACAGAAGAGTTTAGCAACACTGAATCCGGAACTCAGGCACCGATCCACTCCGGATGCTGAATACCAGTTGAAAATTCCGGTTGGTCTGGGCGAACAGGCTGCCCATGCCATCCAGTCACTCAAACGATGGGTACCTCCGGAGGCAACCTATATCATCCATTATGTTCGCAGAGGAGAAACAGTTTCGGGGATTGCTCGCCGCTACCGAACCTCTGTTTCTGCCATTGCCCGGTTGAATAGTTTGCGACGTAGCTTTCTCATCAGACCCAGACAGCGACTCAAAATTCCCAGCTATCGGGGTGGGAGAAAACGTCAAACCTCCCGGATACTGAAGTTAGATAAAGAAAAAGAGAAACTGGTCTATAAAGTCAAAAGAGGCGATTCACTTCAGCAAATTGCCAGGGCCTTTAATACCACAATCCAGAAGATAAAGGAGCTCAATAATCTGACCAGTAATGTGCTCCGTGTGGGACAAAAACTGAGGATTCAGTCGGTAAAATTTAAGGGAGTGATGGCGTATACAGTCAGGAAAGGAGATACACCGTACTCAATCGCCAAAGAGTTTAAAATGAATCTGAGTACTTTACTCAGAATTAACGGGCTTCGCTCCCGATCCAAGATATATCCCGGTCAGAAGCTATGGGTAATACCTGCTCGGCCATCAGAATGAATTGATATAAAAAACAGTTCCCGGATATCATTGATTTCCGGTTATTTTCCGGATAATATAATTATTTATCCATGAATAGTGAATGGATCATAAAACGACTGACTAAACTGGCTGCAACCGCACCACGAAAAAAAATATCAAACAGGAACAAACTGGTCATATTCAGTGATCTTCATATGGGAGGTGGTGGTAAAAAAGATGATTTTGTGAGCAACAGTGACCTGTTGATTTATATCCTGGAACATTACTATGAAAAGAAAGACTTTACTCTGGTTTTAAATGGAGATGTCGAGGAATTACAACGATTTTCTTTTAATAAGATTACCGGAAGATGGAAAAAAGTATTTGAAATATTTTCACGGTTTTCAAAACGAAAGGCTCTTCTTAAGACCTATGGCAATCATGATTATGAACTCTGCTGTAAAAAAAATTATCCAGCCGCTATTCCGGTGACTGAGGGACTGACATTTCAATATGGCGAGATCAATATATTAATATTTCATGGTCATCAGGCCCTGAGATATCCGGAATTTTTTTATTTGTTCAGTACGCTGGTTTTGCGCCTGGTAGCCAATCCTCTGGGAATTAAAAATTACTCTGTGGCCTACAATAGCCGAAAACGATACCGGGTTGAGAGGCGGGTTTATCATTTTGCCAAACAAAAAAAAATAATAGCGATTATCGGTCATACACATCGCCCCCTGTTTGAGTCTCTATCCAAATTAGACAGTCTGAAATTCAAAATAGAGCAGCTGTGTCGATTGTATCCCAAAGCACCATCGAAAAGAAAATTGGTCCTGAAGAAAAAAATAATTTCTTTGAAAAAAACATTACTTGATTTGCTGAAAAACGGAAAAAAAGATCATATAAAAAAACAGAGCAGCCTGTATGATTCAGAACTTCTGGTCCCCTGTATATTCAACTCCGGATGTGTCATCGGTAAGAGAGGGTTGACTGCAATTGAAATTTCCGAGGGAAAGATAAGACTGGTTTACTGGTTTGATCGTAACATAACTCAAAAGGATGCCGGGTTAAATAAATATTTTCCCCGGCAGCTGGGCAGAAGTGATTATTTCCGGCTTGTTCTTGATCAGGAAGATCTGAATTATATATTGACCCGGGTCAGGCTTTTATCCTGAATAAATTGATTCTTTATGTCAGAGATGGTGTAGTTTGCAGTTATAAAATGAAATATTCAGGCTAAAGATATTGCCACACCCCGAATCGATATGATATAATTTGCCGATTAACAGCCGAGGAGAAACACTTATGGAAAATATTGTTATTCAAAAAATCAGAAATATCGGAATTGTCGCCCATATCGATGCAGGCAAAACCACCACCACCGAACGGATATTATTTTTTTCAGGCGCTACCCGAAAGATGGGGGAAGTTCATGATGGCCAGGCTGTGATGGATTTCATGAAGCAGGAGCAGGAAAGAGGCATTACCATTTCTTCTGCAGCCATTACTGCCCAGTGGAAGGATCATCAAATAAACATCATCGATACCCCCGGTCATATTGACTTCACACTGGAGGTTGAACGCTCATTACGTGTCCTTGATGGAATTGTCATGGTATTTTGTGCGGTTGGAGGTGTGGAACCTCAGAGTGAAACCGTATGGCATCAAGCAGACCGTTACCAGGTACCACGAATATCCTTTGTAAATAAAATGGACCGTCAGGGTGCTGATCTGTTTCAGACGGTTGACATGGTGAATGACATGCTGGGGGCCAATGCCATTTTGTTTCAGCTTCCCATTGGCAGTGAAAGTGATTTTTCAGGGATTATTGATCTGGTCGGAATGAAAGCCATTACCTATAAAGGATTTGATCTGGACATTTCCGAGATTCCGGCCCATCTAAAAAGCCAGGCAGATGAATTCCACAGACAATTAATTGAAAAATTAGCTGACTTTGACGATAACCTGATGGAAAAATATCTAAACGATGAGGAAATCAGCGAAGAAGATATTAAAACAGCGGCCCGGAATGCTACCCTCAAGCTTCTGATTACTCCTGTTTTTATCGGTGCTGCTTTTAAAAACAAGGGCATTCAACTGCTCATGGATGCGGTGATTGATTTTCTTCCCTCTCCTGTGGATCGGGGAATTATCGTGGGTTATGATACCCGGAATGCAGACCTTACCATATCCAGGAAACCATCAGCCAAAAGGCCCTTTTCATCTCTGGCTTTCAAAATAATAAATGATAGTTATGTCGGGCAACAGACATTTATTCGGGTGTATTCCGGTGAATTATCAGCGGGAAGTTATATCTATAATTCCACAAAGAGAAAAAAAGAAAGGGTAGGGCGTATTTTGAGGGTTCATGCCAATGAGAGAAAGGAATTAACAGTGATCAAAGTAGGAGATATTGGCGCCTTAATCGGATTAAAGTTCACCTCGACCGGTGATACTCTCTGTAATGAAGAAAATCCGGTTTTGCTGGAGAACATTAAATATCCTGAAACTGTGCTGGACATGAAGGTGGAACCGGTCAGCGCAAAAGATCGTGATAAACTGGGATTGGCCCTGAATAAAATGGCGCTGGAGGACCCCTCCTTTAAAGTTCGATATGATTCCGAGACCTCTGAAACCATTATATCCGGTATGGGTGAGCTGCATCTCGAGGTGATTGTTGACCGACTGAAAACCGAACATTATTTAAATATCGGTGTTGGCAAACCGGCTGTTGGATTCCGGGAAACCATTACCCGTGAAGCCCGTCATGAATATAAATATAAGAAACAGACAGGCGGTAGGGGACAGTATGCCCATATTGATTTTCGTATCGAACCCAATACCGGGAAGGGGATCACTTTTGTAAACAACATAAAAGGCGGGAATATTCCCGGTGAATATATTCCGGCAGTGGAATATGGATTTCGTCTTACCATGGAAAAGGGATTGC
The DNA here is from genome assembly GCA_030639705.1 of Candidatus Aminicenantota bacterium. Taxonomy (GTDB): domain Bacteria; phylum Acidobacteriota; class Aminicenantia; order UBA2199; family UBA2199; genus CAZOWT01. Next base: position 3,563 of record DAOWKX010000076.1, on the reverse strand, counting down.
TGGCTGGTTTTTCCATGGTAGATGTGATGTTTGTGCTGATCGACGGGAGTTTCCATCCGGTGGATTCCAGTGAAATGGCTTTTCGTTTCTGCACTGAATTGGCGATCAAGGAGGCCATCAAAAAGACCAGTCCGCAATTGCTGGAACCCGTGATGAAAATCGAAATCAACACCCCTGATGAATTTATGGGGGATATCATTGCCGATATCAACCGAAGACGGGGGCGAATCAGCAACATGAGGCGCTACCGAAAAGGCTCTCAAAAACTGTCCGGCAGGGTTCCTTTAATGGAAATGTTCGGGTATGCATCTGTTCTGAGAACCCTGTCCAGTGGTCGGTCGAATTTTTCCCTGGAATTTTTAAACTATCAGGCATTGCCAAAAACGGTTGAAGAAAAAGTGATCGAAGAGCAGAGAGAAAAAAAAAGACATTCCGGTGTCTAGACTGAATTATATATTCGGACCCGATGAAGGTATTAATGGTCATATTAATAACGGCGGCGATTCTTTTTTCTGGTTCCCTGGTGGTAGCCGTGTTTTTTTATTTCTGGGCAAGTTCCGGAACCCTGGCTCCCGAACATCTCTCTGAAATCCTGACCTATTCAAAACCAGGTGTTTCTGAGGGTAACTCCAAAGAAGTGTTCAGGATCATGTCCTATAACATCGGATACTTATCCGGTATGAGTAATAGTTTACCGCTTCGCGAAGATAAAGATTTTTTTGATAATAACAAAAAAGAGTTTATCCGGCTGCTCAATAGCGTGCAACCCGATTTTGTTGGCTATCAGGAGATGGATTTTCATTCTCATCGTTCCCATTATGCAGATCAATTGAGAGATGTTGTCTCGGGGTTCGGATTTGCCTATGCGGCAAAAGCCATTAACTGGGATAAACGATATGTTCCTTTTCCAAACTGGCCACCCGCAGCGCATTTCAAGAGAATGGTATCCGGGCAGGCTTTAACCAGCAATTTTCCCATTATTTCCAACCGGCGAATTGTACTGGAAAAAATAAAAAACAAACCCTTTTATTATCGGGCTTTCTATCTGGACCGTCTGGCCCAGGTGGTGGAATTAGAGGTGGGGAAAAGACAGTTAGTTATCATTAATATTCACCTTGAGGCATTTGAAAAAGAAACCCGGAAGCGTCAGGCTCAGGAGGTTTTGGAGATCTACCGGTCACTTAAAGATCAATATCCGGTGCTGTTAATCGGAGATTTCAACTGTGTCCCCCCCTTTGCCACCCGGAAGCACGGATTCTTGGACGAACCTGACCTGGATTTTTTCAGTCATAATGTGGTCACTTTATTTTTAAAGGAAGAGAGTTTGAGAGAAGCCATCCTGCACGGTCAGAAAAAAATCTCAGAAAGAGAGTCCTTTACCTTTCCTTCGGATCAACCCAGTCGAAAACTCGATTATATTTTTTATAATCATCATGAAATCAAATGTCTCAATGCCTATGTCCTGGATATCGACAGCTCAGATCACCGGCCAATGATTATGGAATTTTCTTTTAAAGATCAGGTAAAATAATCAATCTTCGGACAAAGCCGGAATAATATATCCAATTTATTCATTCAATTTATGTTCTGGTTGATCGGAAAGATAGGGTAAAAAGGGGATTAAAATCATGGCCGGGACAGAAATTAAAAAACTCACTCCGAACAGCCAGGTATATCCCAACCAGCTGGCTATAAATCCGCTCATTACCCCGGCAAAAATAGAGCTGACGTTCATCAAACCGGAACCAATGGCATAGTGAGCTGCTTTAAAGTCATGATGGCAAATACGCATCAGAAATGTCATCAAAACAGCATTTCCCAGTCCGCTGGCAAACTGATCAAAACCATGTACCAACCCCACCAGAATCAGATTGGCTCCACCGATGCTTATGGGATTTTCGATTCCGGTGTTGATGGTGACGAACCGGGACAGATGGCTTGCCAGTATCATATAGACCAAATTGGTGATGTTCTGGGCTAACAGAAAGGGCCACAGCATTTTTTTTAATCCCTGGCGTGAGATGAGCCATCCTCCTAACAGGGCCCCGATAATGGCTGCGGGTAATCCCACCAGACCGGAAAGCCAGCCATAGTGGGCCTTTATTCCCAGGTCAACAAAAAAGGGAGCCACCATGGTAGTCAGGGCCCATTCTCCGGCCCGCATGAGGATGATAAATGCCAATATGATGCCAATTTTGTCCCTTTCCATGAAGGTGATAAATGCCCGGGCATAGTATGAGTCGGGATCTCTCAGAATGAATGATTTGATTTTATTACCAAACACGCCCACTAATATCAGTGATATTAATAGGAGTAAGGCGATCCAGTGTGAAAAATAGAATTTTTTTAAAATCGGGAAGCTGTCTTTTAATCGGGTGTATAAGTGAGACTGAAAAAAGAATCGAATTGCAATTATCATACTAATGATTAAAATAAAGAGTATCAAGGTCTTTATTTTAAGTACCTGAAGAAACAGGGATTTAACCGGTTTTTTTTGCTCTTCAACTTCCTTTAAAAAAAACAAATGGTAGAGGAAAAAAATACCGAAGATGAGTGCAGCTGCGGTAAAGGCCAATGACCAGTTAAAATTGGTTCCGATGGTCACAATAATTCCGGTGCCGGTCATCATGGAGATTCGATAGGCCATGACCCGGTAACCGACAAATTTTGCCTGCCCGTCTTTATCCAGAGCTTCCATGTAATATCCATCAATGGCAATATCATGGGTGGCAGCTATTATAGAGCCAATGAAAAATAGAGTGGCGATTAACTGGACGTTCAGGTGTAAAGGAGCAAATACGGCTGCTAAAAACATCATAATTATTAACAGTGATTGCATTCCCAAAAGCCATCGCCGTTTGGTACTGTATTCATCCACCTGGGGGCCCCATAAAAATTTGAGTATCCAGGGGAGGCCAAACAGCGGAGTCAAGCCGATGGCTTCCAGAGACACCTTCATGTCTCTGAAAAAGACAGAGCTAACCGTTCTGATAATGACAAAAGGAAATCCTTCGGTAAAATAGGTGGTAAAAGTCCAGATATAGTCCTTGTTGAATTTTTTCCTGATCATGAAATCCATATTTTATATCATTTCTGGTATAAATAGCAAAAAATATTTTTTCTATTTAATGTAGGGGCGAATGGTAATTAGCCCTATTGTTTGTTCGGATTTTTATTCTTTTGGCAGGTTTAAGAACTTTTATTATTCTCTAAATTACTCAATGAGCTCAAAGCTTCATTTATTTTATTTACCAAAGACTGAATTGAATATGGTTTAGATAAAAAGTGAACACCTTTGCCCAATTCTTCAATATTAAGAATATGTTTATCCGGGTAACCGGAGGTGATGATCACTCTGGTTGATGGTGATATTTTCTTTAGCTTTAATGTCAGTTCTTTGCCATTGATTTCCGGCATGATCAGATCGGTGATCATGAGGTCCGGGGTAATCTTTCTCTCTTTAATTAATGCCAGTGCTTTTTCCCCTGATTCAGCACTGAACACCTTGCAACCCAATTCCTGCAATGCTTCAACTGTAAAATTTCTGACGATCTCATTATTTT
>DAOWKX010000155.1 GCA_030639705.1 Candidatus Aminicenantota bacterium | reverse complement strand
TGTTATTGAATTGATCCATGGAAATATATCTCGGTGCTATTGCCATTCTGGTCTTCTTGGCCATCTCTGACCTTATTGTCGGGGTCAGCAACGATGCGGTCAATTTTTTAAATTCTCCAATTGGATCAAAGGTCGCGCCCCGTAACGTCATCATGATCATTGCCAGTCTTGGTATTCTGGCAGGCGTCACTTTCTCCAGCGGCATGATGGAGGTAGCCCGTAAAGGAATATTTCACCCTCAGCATTTTAACATGCCGGAGCTGGTGATCATCTTTCTGGCAGTTATGCTGACCGATGTGATCCTCTTAGATCTGTACAACACCTTTGGACTTCCCACCTCAACCACCGTATCCATTGTTTTCGAACTCCTGGGTGCAGCCGTAGCCGTCTCTTTAATAAAAATTGCCAAAGACGATACTAAAACTCTCTCTGATTATATCAACAACGACAAAGCCCTGGCCATCATCCTGGGGATATTGCTTTCCATTGTTATTGCCTTTTTTGTTGGCGCCATTATTCAATACATCACCCGGATGATTTTTACCTTTGACTTTCACGAACGGTTAAAACGATACGGGGCCATCTGGGGAGGAATTGCCCTCTCCTCAATTGTTTACTTCATTCTCATCAAAGGGGCCAAGGGAGCATCATTTATGACCAGAGACATGATTCTTTGGATAAAAACCCATAGCATACTGATCCTGCTGGTTTCCTTTGTGGCTTTCTTCCTGATTCTTCAACTATTTATGTCCCTGCTAAAAATCAATGTTTTGAAAGTGATTATCCTGGTCGGAACCTTTGCCATTGCCATGGCCTTTGCTGCCAATGATCTGATGAATTTTATCGGTGTACCCCTGGCCGGATTAAATGCCTTTAAATTTGCCAGCACCAGTTCCAATCCTCTGACCGGCTCCATGGAGGTTATGCAGCAATCCATCAAATCAAATACTTTTTTATTATTGATTGCCGGAGCGATTATGGTAGTTACCCTGTGGATATCAAAAAAAGCATCTACCGTATCAAAAACCGAGATCAATCTTGCCCGGCAGGATGAAGGAATTGAACGCTTCGGCTCGTCACCCCTATCACGGATAATTGTCCGGATGTTCACCTCACTCTCAAGAGTCTATCAAAAATTTTTGCCCAAAAAATGGCATTTAGCACTGTCCAGGCGGTTCGACCAAAAACAGTATTCCTCTGTCCGAAAAGGTGATGAGGAAACCGCATCATTTGACCTGCTGAGGGCTTCGGTCAATCTGGTAGTGGCCAGTGCGTTAATCTCTATGGCCACCTCGATGAAACTGCCGCTTTCAACCACCTATGTGACGTTTATGGTAGCAATGGGTACCTCTCTATCGGATCGGGCCTGGGGAAGTGAAAGTGCGGTTTACCGGATAACCGGTGTGTTAACCGTCGTCGGAGGGTGGTTTTTTACGGCCTTCATGGCATTTACGGTTTCATCCATTTTTGCAGTGGCCATCTATTACTGGCGAATCCCGGGAATCCTGGGTATTCTGGCCCTGGCATTGTTTATGATATTCAGAAATTATCACCTGCACAAAAGCAGGAGTCATGCGGATGAAACCACTGAAATTTTCAATCTAAAGAAAATTTCAGATGTTGGATTTGCCATCAATGCCTCCTTTGAACACAGCGGCCATTTTCTCAACGAAGTCAACCATACCTTAAACCATAGCTTTGAGGGCCTGTTCTCCCAGAACCGCCAGATACTGAACAGCACCAGAAAAGAGGTCAAAAAGATCCAGGAATGGGCCAACATCATTATTGCCAATATATTTAAAACCCTGCGGCTGCTTCACAAACAGGATATGGTTGACACCCAGGAATATGCCCAGATCATCAATGCCCTTCAGGAAATTGCCGAAAGCCAGCGGGATGCCATCATGCGTGCCTACTCTCATATCAACAACAACCACAAAGGATTACTGACGGTCCAGATAGAGGAACTGAGGCAGATTAAAGCCTGTCTGAATAACCTTCTGGAAAAAACCGCCGAAGCATTCCTCAACAAAGAATATGCCGACTATAATTTTATTCATACCCAGTTTGATAATCTGAAAAAATTAGTCAAAGAATTTGATAAAAATCAGATTAAACGCATTCAGGATGAGAGTTCAAAAACCCGGCTCAGTATATTATTTTACGGATTGATGGCTGATTGTGTGAAGGTTGCCGAACAGACTCTGAATTTGCTCACCATTTTCCAGGAATCGTTTAAACTGAATAATCTCAGGGATTGAAAGATATTTTATTTTAGCAGAAGTCGATCAGGTATCCTTTTCTTTTTTTTTAATATATTTAATCAGCAACTGGACAATCCATACCACAATTAATAAAAGGATTATATAAATCACCCATTTAAGAACGATACCCATGGTGACCTCCTCTTGTTTATATGATTATCATTGTAAAACCCTGTCCCCTATCATCCCGGAACATAAACATCCAGGGCATTGGGCAGGACGGAAATATCACAGTTATCAAGGTTGGTGATGATTTCTCCGTCCAGCTGTATATCAAATTTGTCTGTCGAGCTGATGGAAAACCGGTCGGAACGTATTTTTTGAATTTCCTTTTTTTTCAGGTGGGTACCTTTTTTTACCCAGCGTTTGAATTGAAAAGTAGTCAAAGGTGAGGTTGTGTTGATGGCCAGGCAGTCGATCTGGCCGTCAAAGGCACTTGCCCCGGGATTCAAATTCAAGCCATTGGCATAATAATTGGTATTCAGAAAAACCAGCAGGGAAAAAGAGATGGTTTGTTCATAGCCATTATGGGTAAGTGTAAGTGACATGGGAACCAGATTTTTAGAAAAAGCATTGACGATTCCCAATCCTCCTGCCAGTACCTGTCCGCTCAGGTTATAACGGAAGAGGTATTTATGTTTTTCTCCAAACTTTTCAATATACCGATTAACAGCAGTGCCTAATCCCGCACTCATGCTTCCCAGGAAAATCATATTTCTCCGGTTGCCGTCGAATCGGATGGTTCCCACATCCATCTTTCGAGTATGAGCCTGAAGTATACAATCACATAAAACCTCGGTCCTGTTAATTCCCAGGGCCCGACAGATGTCATTGGCTGAACCGGTTCCGATCAATCCCAATCTGGGTAAAGGATAAACGGGGTTTTTCTGATTCATAATCTCACTGGCAATAATATTAAAAGTTGTATCCCCTCCAACCGCTATAATGTCTTTATATTGATACATGACTTCAACAGACATTTTTCTCAGATCTCCCTCGCTTTCAGAAACAAACAGATCATAGGGTATTCCTTTAGCTCTAAATATCTTTTCAATTTTTCTTTTCCTTCTGATTGATCTGCCCCTGCCCGATGACGGATTCAGAAGAATGACAACTTTTTCCACTATCCGATTATAACAAAAAATTATTTTGTGAGAAAGTTAAACAGTGAAAAAGTATTATGCGAAGATACTAGGGTCAGGTCTTTCATTTTAGCATTTATTATGTTATAAGAATAAAATGGCGAGACCATTAAGGCACAAGACACCGTGGTCTTTATTTAACAGAAATATCTAAATTTGAAAACGGTAGGTGAATTTTATCATAAACACATTGTAGCCCGAAGCAGAAAACATATCATTGATATCCCGTCCAAAACGAAAGTCACCGGGATTGGATTCATCGGACCGATTCTGGGTCCATACCAGGTAAAGAATGGACCCCGGCCTGAATTCCCACCGCAAAACCGCGGTTCCCCGGAGCGATTTATAGTTAAAATTCGGATTTGAAAGGTAAAAGGCCTGGGCCGGACCCGGCCCATCCGGATCAATCAGATACTCTTCATATTCCGCATCATAGTTAATTGTGGAACTCCCTTCTCCATATACATTAAAATCAAAGCTCTCTGGCCGGGCAAGCTCTTTAAATCCACTGTACCTACCGTTGGAAATAAAGGGCTGCAAATAGACCTGGAGGCTCAGTCTGGGTGTAAATGTCCAGTTGAGGCGAATTTCCGCATACAGGGTCTTTTGCTCCAATGTAGCAAAAAGGTGACGATTACCGAAAGTTTCAGTCATCAGACTGTCTTCGATGTTATCCACCCACTGGCCCACTGTATTTCCATAGGAATAACCAGGTCCCAGGGAAATTGATACCTTGCTGCCGGGCTTAATTTTCAGGCTCAATTCCGTTGACCAGGATTCAGAACCAGAGGTGCTGTTAAAATAGGTGCCAAATAACCTGCCCACAATCGGTTTGCGGTTATCGGTATAAAAATTGCACCGGGTGAATACAAATGATGGAGTCAACATCAATGGACCCCCTCGGGTTATATTATTGGAATAGGCATCCGCATAAAAGGCAGTCAATATTTCCCCGCCCCAGTAGTTTTTAAACTCTCCACCACCCAACAGGTAATAGGCCTCACCGTTCTTAATACCGCCGAAATCATAGTTTCGGTGAGTTGCCCCCACTACCCAGGCAATTCGAAAAATCTTCCCCGGCTTAAGCCACTTGTATCCCAGACCGAGATGCCCGTTGACTATATCACCCCGCCATTGAAATCCCAGATCTGTGGAATCAAATCCGGGTGAAACCGCCCCTAAAGCCGCATTTAACATCATATTTCCCTTTTGCTTGTTCAGGGTAAAACGGGCTGCCCAGCCACTCAAAGATGTGGCCTCCTCATCCAGTTCTACATGGAGGGCATCGGGTCTCTGGTAATAATGCAGAGAAGATTCCTGAAGCTCGGTAATAGCCTCGGTACTGCCGGATACCGCAGTACCCCCCAACCATCCGGAAAGGGCCCAGACTTTATCCCTGTCCAGAAAGGTCCAGCCATCCAGGGCCAGACTGAAGGCATTTTTATTTAAAAAAGCTGATAAATCCTCAGTTCTCAAATCCCTTAGTACAGAAGTGGCGATCAGCCCCAGTCCCTGGCGCCCATCGTTAAACTCCTTCTGGGTCCGGAGAACCCCGTAATAGGAAAAGGGTTCCACCTCTTCCCGAGTCTGTTCACCTCCCAGATCAATCTCGGCATATTCCCGGGAGGTCAGGGCATTTAAAAATCCCATTTTCCATCCCTTTCCGATTTCACCGGTCAGTTTGGCAGCAGCCAGAATCGTGGTCCACAGAGGAGAATCCGCATAATCATAGTCCAGGTTATCCAGTCCCTGGGGCGCACGGCCAATCCGCCGGCTGTAGAAAAAACTGGGGTTTCCCCAGTCAAAACTCCAGAAATCCCTGCAGCCGCCGTAACCAAAACGAAATATATTAGCCCCTTCAATGAAAAAAGGCCTCTTTTCATCATAATAGGTCTCATAAGCACTCAGATTGATCACGGCCGGATCCACCTCGACCTGGCCAAAATCCGGATTAACGGTTGCATCCAGGATCAGATTGCTTTTCAACCCCACTTTGAAATCAATTCCGGCATTGGCCGTATAATCCTGACCTGAATCAAAGGGATCTTCTTCATCTTCCGGACTGAATTCCGCCTTGCCGGCAACAAACGGCAGTATCTCAATATGACGACCGGGATTGATATCTTTGATACCCACCAATCGGGTAAAACGCGACACATACCCGCTGTCATCCTTTTTCACCAGAACATACCATAATTCTTCATTTTTTCGTTTGATGATGCGATGGAAGTTTACTCCCCACACATATTCATCTTTTTTTTTAAATCTCAATTGATGGAATGGAATTTGAATTTCCACGGTCCAGCCTTCGGAATCAATTTTCGAAGCACTCTCCCAGATCCCATCCCAGGTCTCATCATCCCACTCATCATTATACAGCACATTATCCATTATGGAACCGGCCGGATTCACACAAAACCGGTACCCGCTCCGTTTATCATAATAGGAATCAATGGCAAATACGAACCAGTCGGAATTCACAAAATCATCCCGCCTGCCCAGCCGGCTGATGATTTTATCCGGTTCAGAATCAAACATCCGGGCTGCCACATAAAGATGGTTTTCATCAAATGCCACCCAGAACCGTGTCTTTTCCGTGGCCGGCTCTCCCTCATGGGGATCCCGCTGCAAAAAATGAGAATACCCCTCTGTTTTCCAGACCTTCTCATCCAGCCGGCCATCGATATGTATGGGCTCTGTTGTCCGGACTGCCCGGACCGTTTTCTGATCCCTGTTGTCACCGGCGTCTAAAATCAGGCAAAAAAACATCACCAGTGCAGCAATCACCAAGCATTTGCATTTCATCCGATCACTCACCTTTTATAAACATGAATCATATGTTTATCAATAGATATTGTAACGAAAAAGCATTAAAAAAGGTTTAACCAAAATGGTTAATAATACAAGTTTATTTATAATATTTTGAAAAAAATGATGATTTCAATTATAATAACCTGAAGATGGAAAAAATACTCATTGTCGAAGACAACAGATCCATGCGGGAAATGCTCTGCAGTATCATCTCTGAAAAAGGGTATGCGGTTCAATCCACAGAGGATGCTAAAACCGCCCTGCTGCTGTTACAAAAAGAATATTTTTCAGTCATCATTTCAGATTTGCAACTCCCGGATATGGATGGTTTCACTTTTTTTAAAAAAATCAAATCCAATAATATCCCTTTTATTATTCTAACCGCTTTCGGATCAATCGAAGGGGCTGTCGAGGCAATGAAAGAGGGAGCCTTTGATTTTATTGCCAAACCCGTGGACCCGGAATACCTCCTGTTAATCATTGAAAAAGCCCTGAAATCCACCCGCATACTGAGAGAAAATATCATTTTCAAGCAATTCTATTCATCAACCATCAGCGAGTCCAATATCATTGGAAAAAGCCCCAGCCTACTCCGTGAAGCCGAGAAATTAAAACAGGTGGCCATAACCGATACCCCGGTACTTTTATTGGGAGAGAGCGGAACCGGCAAGGAACTTTTTGCCCGTGCCATCCATAATCTGAGTGAGCGAAAAAATAAACCGTTCATTGCCATCAATTCTGCGTCTATCCCTGAAAATCTACTGGAAAATGAATTTTTTGGCCATGAGAAGGGATCCTATACCGATGCCTATGTCCGTCAAATCGGAAAACTGGAACTCACCCAGGGAGGGACTTTTTTTCTGGATGAAATCGGTGATCTCCCCTTTAACCTGCAGGGGAAAATACTGAGGGTCATCGAGGATAAAAAAGTCAGCCGGATCGGCAGCAATCAGGAGCTCGACCTGGATGTTCGTTTTGTTTTTGCCACCAATAAAAATATTCAGCAGGAGGTATCAACGGGTCGATTCCGGAAGGATCTGTACTACCGGATCAATGTATTTCCACTCGATCTGCCGCCTCTCAGAGAAAGAGAAGAAGACATATTACTGTTAGCCAATTACTTTATCAAAAAAATTTCCATTGAATTGAAAAAAAAAGTTCTGCCGCTCTCAAAAAAAGCCGAGGAGAAACTCCAGGCCTATGACTGGCCCGGAAATGTCAGAGAGCTCCAGAACACCATAGAGAGAGCAATGATCATTGCCGACTGCAAAGAAATCATTGACCGGGATATCATACTGCCTGAAAAATCTTTTCAGCTTACCGAGGAATTTAATTTCCATGGTGATCTCAAACAGGTCACCTCCAGAGCCATCCATATCATTGAAAAAATGAAAATTGAAAGGATATTAAACCAGGTTGATTTTAATAAAACCAGAGCCGCTGAGATACTGAAAATCAGTTACAAGACCCTGCTGGATAAAATCAAAGACTATGACATCAATCCCCAGAGTTAAATTTTTTGTTCTCAGAAAGATATCCAGGCTGGTTATCAATGCTATTGTTAAAACCTGCCGTATCCACATCACCGGTGAGGAAATCATAACCGATTTAAAACACAAGAACATTCCCATTATTTATGTTTTCTGGCATCGCCATATCTTTTTTACCATCTACCGCTTTAAAAAAACCAGTGCCCGGCCTCTCATCTCTCATTCCAGGGATGGCGAAATCGTATCCCAGATCGCCGAAGAATTCGGCATGAACCCGGTCCGGGGCTCATCATCCGGCGGCGGAGCCAGGGCATTTCTGAAGCTATTAAAATCCATCCAGACCGAGCAATCGGATATCCTGATTACTGCTGACGGTCCCAAAGGCCCCCTGAGAGAGATCAAGGACGGAACCATTATCCTTGCCCGGAAAACAAATTCAGTCATTGTCCCCTTCTGCTGGTATTGCAGCCGGGTAAAAATTTTTAAAAAAACCTGGGACCGGTTCATCCTTCCCCTGCCCTTCAGCCACATCACCTTTTCCTATGGAGAACCCTTTTTGCTGCCGCCCCAGAAGAAGGGGAAGATAATTAATCAAAATATAGAAATCCTGAAAAAACAATTACAGGAACGGATGATCCGGCTGGAGCAAAAAACCGAAGACATCTATCAAAAAAGAGACTCAAAGACCCGGTCCGGATAAACAATCACACGGAGCACACATATTTTAAGGGACGCAGGTATGCGTTCCCTACGGGTCTGGAATGATTATTGTACTAATTTTTTTAATTAAAATAAAAAAAAATTATTTTCTTGATTTTTTTTTCGAGATATGGAATGATTAAGCCGGAAGTTACGGGAGATATGAACAAGGAGGAAAAATGGCCAAGAGTAAAACCATCACCGTTACACCCAATGTGAATTATTGTTTAAAAGTTCTAAAAAAGGCAGCGGATGCCCTGCCGCCGGGGGATCAAAAAAAAGAAGCCAAGGATGCCTTGAATTATTTGGTTGATACATCCAAAGGCGTTGCCCAGCTCAGACGCGGTGCCGATTGTAATTGGGCAAGGATAATCCCCCCACATATGCTGGTAAAAACTCATAAATATTACAAACCAAAACCTTAATTTTTTAAATTTTTATATCAAAAGAATTATTCAGTCGTCAACAACTGAAATTAATTTTTAGCCTGATAATCATATTCATCGATAAATGAAAATATCCAGGCTGATTTTTTTAATAAGTGAAGACTGCAATTTTTTCTGTGACTACTGCTACCAGACCAAAGAGAAAAAAGATATGAGCTGGGAAACTGCAGAAAAAATCGTAACCTTTTTTCTGCCTGAAATGCCCAAGGCCTACCAGCTCTATTTTTTAGGCGGTGAACCCCTGCTGAACGTTGATCTGATCCGAAAAATTGTTGAATATGTTGAAAAAAAGACTTTGGAGCTTAAAAAAACATGTCAATACAACATCAGCACCAACGGCAGCCTGATCACTTCGGAAATCCTGGATTTTTTCAACCGGAACCATTTTAGCGTGGAATTGAGTTTTGACGGCCTGGCCCAGGAAAAGGGCCGTAAAAAAGGGAGTTTCAACCAGCTCCTGCCGGTCATTGAAAAACTGAAAAACCTTCCCGATATTCATTTACTGGTAAACTCGGTTTTCTATCCGAAAACCATTAATTACCTTTCCGAGTCCATCCAATTCATCATGGATCTAGGAGTAAATCATATTTCCCTGGGCCTGGCCATTGACAAACGCTGGAACAGACCATCCATTGAAAAATTTGAGAACGAATTCAAACAATTAATGAAGCTTCTGCTGAGCCACTATGGAAAAACCAGGTCTTTACCGCTGCATTTTTTCCCGGATTTAAATGAAAAGGGAATCTGGTGCTGTTCAGCCGGACAATCTCAAATAACCATTAGTGCTGAGGGAGAAGTGTGGGGCTGTGCCCGGTTTTA